>JAZQJB010000060.1:0-24677 GCA_045541375.1 Eubacteriales bacterium
TGTCTTCCTAAGACCGCTTGGCCTTCCGACTTAGCGGCGATAAGTGCGCGTATCAATTGTAAAACGCAGTTTTACAATTGCCTTAGTTATCATCTCCGAGTTTAAGCACAGCCATAAAGGCTTCGGGCGAAACCTGAACCGAGCCGAGCTTACGCATCTTCTTTTTACCTTCTTTCTGCTTCTCGAGCAGCTTCTTCTTACGGGTAATGTCACCGCCGTAGCACTTTGCAAGAACGTCCTTGCGGAGCGCCTTGACGGTTTCACGCGCGATGATACGCGAGCCGATAGCCGCCTGGATCGGGATCTCGAAGAGCTGACGCGGGATGTTATCCTTGAGTCTTTCCGCGATCTTGCGCGCTCTTGCGTAAGCCTTTTCCTCGTGAACGATGAAGGAAAGAGCATCGACCTGCTCGGCGTTGAGAAGAATATCAAGCCTGCAGAGCTTGGAGGCGCGATATTCGTACATTTCGTAGTCGAGGGATGCATAACCTCTCGAGCGCGACTTGAGCGCGTCGAAGAAGTTATAAATAATCTCGTTGAGCGGGAGCTCATAGTGGAGCTCAACGCGGATGTTGTCGAGGTACTTCATATCCTTGAAGATACCGCGGCGATCCTGACAAAGATCCATCAGCGCACCGACGTATTCCTGAGGCGTGATAATGCTCGCCTTGACGATCGGCTCGTAAGCCACCTCGATCTCGTCGGGCTGGGGATAATCGGTGGGATTATCGATACGGCGAAGCTCGCCGTCCTTGGTCTTGACCTCATAAATAACGCTGGGTGCGGTGGTGATGAGGTCGAGATTGAACTCGCGCTCAAGTCGCTCCTCGATGATCTCCATGTGGAGCAGTCCGAGGAATCCGCAACGGAAGCCGAAGCCGAGAGCCGTCGAGGTCTCGGGCTCAAAGGTGAGCGCCGCATCGTTGAGCTGAAGCTTGAGAAGTGCCTCGCGCAGGTCCTCGTATCGCGCGCCGTCCTCGGGGTAGATACCCGCAAAAACCATAGGCTGAACCGCCTTAAAGCCGGGCAGAGCCTCGGTTGCGGGTGAATCTGCAAGAGTGACCGTGTCGCCGACACGTGTATCGGAAATATTCTTGATGGAAGCCGTGAGGTATCCGACCTCGCCGACGGAAAGCTCATCGCGGGGCTTGAGTCCGAAAGCCTCCATCGATCCGACGGCGGTGACCTCAAAGATCGCGCCCGTGCTCATCAGCTTGATGCGGTCTCCCGTGCGGAGAGTGCCGTCGATGATACGGATATAGACCACGACACCAAGATAGGAATCGTAATATGAGTCAAAGATAAGTGCACGGAGAGGTGCATCGGGGTCTCCCTCGGGGTTCGGAATATCACGAACAACGGCTTCAAGAACGTCGTGAATATTGAGTCCGACCTTTGCCGAAACCGCAGGGCAATCCTCGGCGGGGATGCCGATGATGTCCTCAATTTCGTTTCTGCAACGCTCAATATCGGCGCTGGGAAGGTCGATCTTGTTGATGACGGGAACTATCTCAAGCCCCGCGTCGACCGCAAGGTAAGCGTTTGCAAGCGTCTGAGCCTCTATTCCCTGCGTTGCGTCAACAACGAGAAGCGCGCCCTCGCAAGCATTGAGCGGGCGCGAAACTTCATAGTTAAAGTCAACGTGGCCGGGGGTGTCGATGAGGTTGAAAATATAGTCCTCACCGTTGTCTGCCTTATAGTCAAGTCTTACCGCGCGCGCCTTGATCGTGATGCCGCGCTCGCGCTCGAGGTCCATATTGTCAAGGACCTGCTCCTCCATATCGCGCTTCGCAACCGCGCCCGTTTCCTCAAGCAGACGGTCCGCGAGAGTCGACTTTCCGTGGTCGATATGCGCTATTATCGAAAAGTTTCTGATCTTTTTGCTGTTTGCCATTTTATACTCTCATTATGAAAATTTAATTACATATAGTCAGTATATATTATACCTTAATTGGAGAAAGAAAACAAGAGGATTTTGAAAAAATTTATCAATAATTAAAGAAAAAAGTGGACAGTGGTTAGTGGACAGTGGACAGAAAGATGCGGGCAACTAATTTTGTTTATCGAATAATTCTTTCGTATAGAATTTTTAGCAAATAAATAACGGGATATTAATGAAGTTCCCTTCGTTATATCCCGCTTTCATTATATTATTTACTAAATCAATGCTCTTTTTATTCAATTAAATTATCATTCGCATCTTTCTGACCACCGACCACTGTTCACTATTAATTCCACTTCACTCCACTCTCATCCACATTCGCGTCGCTTGAAGCCGAGGAAGAAATTTTAGCATCCTTATCACCGATAAAGATGACAAGTCCGTTGAGCGAAGTGGGCATTTTGAGGGTCAGAATACCTTCAATATTGAGGTACTCGCCCGAGTTCAAACGGAGTGACGTGCTTTGCGCAATCGAATCAAAGTTGCGGCAATGCTTTGCCTCGCTTGACATTCCGCCCGAGGGCATAAGCGCGAGGACGTAGCCGCCCGTGTACTCATATCCCCTCTCGGTGTCGATCGCGGAGTTTCCGCCAGAGGTCGAAATGACCACCGTGTTTCCACCGCTGAAGATGATGCCTTTATAGGAATCGCGGCTGTTGGCGTCAATGCCGTCGCCCGAGGCGTAAATATAAAGCGTACCGCCCTTGATCTCGATGCCCGTGCCCGAGGTGGATTGCGAGTTGATGCCGTCATCACTTGATCTGACGGAAATATCCCCGCCCGAGATCACGACCCGATTGCCCTCGATGCCCTCGTAGCTGTTGGTGATGCTGACGTCTCCGTTTGAGAGAGTGAGGACTCCGTCTGCGTGCATGGCGTCATCATTGGAGTAGATTGAAATATTACCGCCGCCCACAGTCACGTTGCCCGTGGGATTCTTGCCGTTTTCAAGCACCGTGTCGGCGTTTGCGTGGATGCCGTCATCATAAGCCTTGATGAAGATATTGCCGCCCTTGATGACGATCTCATTTGCCGCCTTGATGCCCTTTGCTGAGTGATCGGATTTTTGCGAATTGCCGCCAAATCCGCCCATTCCGCCGCCGGGACGGCCGCCGCCCATTCCGGGGAATCCGCCAGCGCCTTGCTCCATCGAATAATTCGTCCATCTTACCTCAAAGGCTGATCCGTTTTCGGTGAGCTCGATCAAATCGTAGCTTTCATTGACGGAAACGACCTGCGAAGCTACCGCATATTCGCCGTTTTCGGGCTTCTGACCGGCGGTGTAAGCAAAGACCTGCATCTTGGTGTAGCCCGTGGGCTTATCAACTTCATAAACAAAGCCCATAGCGACCTGCTGCCCCTGTGAGCCGGGTTTACCCGGTCTGCTGCTGCCGCCGGGCTGCTTGCCGCCTTGCATACCGCCGCCAAAGCCGTCGGGAGGTGTTCCTTGATCGCCGACAGGAGTAGTTTCCTGCGGCATTCCGCCCATATCGGTGCCCGATTCAAGCTTTGCGGTTTTCCAGATGCTCTCGCCCGCATCGTTCGTGTATTTTACGGCAAAATTATACTGATTCGAAGGATAACGGATGTAATAAACGCTTTCGCTGACCGCTGTTACCTCCTCGGAATACTCGGAGAATTTATCGGTATAAATATTCAGCTCCGCCGCGCCATCGACGATCACGTCGTGCGAGGCGTCGATGCCGTCCGAGGCGGAATAGATCTCAATGTTACCCCCTGAAATGCTGACGTCGCCGCGCTGATTGCCCTTGTCGGAAACGTCGCTGTTCGAGGTCTTGATGCCGTCGCCGCCGCGCGATATGAGCACGATGTTGCCCGACTCGACACTGACGCTGTCGTTGCCCTTGAGCGCGTTGTCGATGCAGGTGACGGTGAGATTCAGATTCTTGACCTCAAGATCATCCTTGGTGTGAATGCCGTTGTTGTTCTGCGACTCAACGGTCAGGCTTCCCTTTCCGCCCACCTGCATATCGCATTCAACGTGAAGCGCACCCGAATGAACGCCCTCAAGGCTCGAATCGACCGCCTCGCGAAGATCATAAATAAAGTTCGTCGTGTCCTTCTTCGCAGTCAATGTGAATTTGTCGCCGCCCGTAACTACGATGGGCGATTCGCTGTTGCTTTGAATAAGCGCGCCCTCAAGCACAAGCTCGAACTTAAACTCCCCCGCGTCAACCACAATATGCCCGCCAAGGTCGCCCTTTATCGTATAGATCGAATCGGATGTCAGCCCCGAGAAGCTCAAAATCCCATTCTCAAGCGTATAAGCATTCGGCGTACCCTCGGTGCAGATGACCTGAAGGTTTGTTTCGATATTTTCCTTGACGTGTTCAAAGCCGATGTCGGTGACCTCTGCGGTCTCGCCGATAACCGTATCTTCCGTCGGCGGAACTGTACTTGGTCCGCACGAGGAAAGCACCAAAAGCGATGCCAATAAAACCACAAATAATCTTTTCATCAGAGCTCATTCTCCTCGGGTGCGGTGCACAGCGAGATCTCAAGATTGCCGTTGCGCTCGCGGATCTTGTCGATCATCTCCTTAGAGCGCGAGCAGTCCTTGAGATCAAGGATATAGGTCAGCTTATAAAGGCTTCCCATGCTCGAGGTCTTGGTCTTGACCAGTCGCGAGCTTCTTGCATATTCCTTGAAGATCGGATCGAACGCGCCATCAAAATTGAGCGACTCGGGAACCGTCACGTGGAGCTCATATTCGCGCTCGCGCTTGATCGGGATGAGCGAAAAGACGAGCATAATAACCGAAATTATAGCGGTAAAGAGGATAGCAATACCAACATAACCTGCCGCAGAGGCAAGTCCCGCCGTCATGGCAAGGAAGATAGACGCGATCTCTCGCGCTTTACCGGGGACGGAGCGGAAACGTACAAGCGAAAATGCGCCCGCAACCGCAATTCCCGTGCCGACGTTGCCGTTGACCATCATAATGACCGTCTGCACTATCGCGGGAAGCAAAAGCACGGTGACGGCAAAGCTTTTGGTTACATTATTTTTGAAAGACGTTGCCAAAAGCACGATAAGTCCGCAAAGAAGCGAAGTTCCGAGCGCAACGAGGTATGACTGCAAAGTAAGTCCCGCGCCCGCGGTGATTATTGATGCAAAAAGGTCATTCATTGTTTGTTCCTCTTTTCGTTGATTATATCAATATAAGCTCTTCCGTATTTCGAGAAGGAAGCGGGATAGATCTTCAGCTCGTCGAGCGCGTTCGAAAGCCACAAGGGCATCGCACCATCGGTTTTGATCTCCATAAGTGAAAAAGGATCGTCGAGCAAAGTCTTGCCGTATGAACCGTGAGTCAAATCGAGATCTGTGCTTCGATACCTCACCGCGCTGTCAAAAGTGATGCGAAGCGCGGGCAGATCGCGGACGAAAAATGCGTCACGCTCATAGGAAACGACCGCCGCGGGCTTCGGATGCGAATAAAAGTTCATCGAATAGTCGATCTCGCGCATAATCTGCGAATCGGACAGTCTTGCACCGCCGTTTATGTAGTCCATAGCCTCGCCGAGCGTCAGCGCGATCCTGCGCTTGTAAACAACGCCCTTGTATTTCTTTTTTATCTCAAGAAAAGTCTTTGAATCCGCCGTCGGTGTGCCGTAGGTTCGAAGGCGGAGCTTTTCCTTGTAGGCGTGGCCCCACTCCTTTGCCTCGATCGAGGCGCGGATAATGCGGAAATCGGGCGTGTCGAGATAAAGGCTCGATATCGTGCTGTGCCCGTACTTGTCGGGAACGAGCATCGGGGCGATCTTTTCAAGCAAAGCCTCGCGCTCACGCGCGGTCAGCAGATACTTTTTCTCCACCCGCTTGAATATGAAATTATCCTTTGCCACGTCGCACCTCCTTTCGGATCTCTCAAGGAAATTATACACCTCTCCTGAATTTTTTCGATGTTTCAAAACAAAAAATTATGTGAAAATTTGGTGTTTTTTCATCACAAAAGCCCGACATGAACATCGGGCTTTTGATCTTTATTTAATTATCTTATACTCACCGGGAGCAACGCTGATTCCACGATATGTCTTTTCTTCTTCGGAGAAGTTACCGACGATCTCGGTGCCGTTTTCATAGGTTGCGATCTCGATGCCATCCGACGTGACGTAATCTGACATATAAACCTTTTGCAGATGCGAGAGCGCTTCATACTCGCGCTGTGCCTCGGCAATGCGGTCGCAGGCAAAAGCAAGATCCTCGTCCGTGTCGGTGAGAAAATCGATCTCGCCCATCCAGTTTTTCGCACCCGTGCGGAATTTCGAGTGAAAGTAGAAGGAAGGACGACCGCCGCGAAGGATGAAAGTCAGCTTATCCTCGGGGTTCTTGATCGGATAATTGACGGTGGGACTTGTGGGGTTATAGAGCAGGATGCCGTGATATGTCAGCTCAAAGAAAGGCAGGTGAGCATCGGCAAGCGGATATTCCTTGCGGCCAAATCCGTCGCCGAAGCTGACGTAAAGTCCGTAATCGAGGTTTCCGAGCGCAAAATCAAAGCAACCTTCGGACGAAAAACCGCCGAACATACCCATTTGGGTGTTCATAATGGTGTTCACGTACTTGATGCCGTCCGCCGTCGTGCAAGGGTGCTTGGGAGAATGGCAGGTATCGGGCTCGACGATCGAGATGACGTCATTGAAATGCAGACCGTTCTCGCCGTATTTCACAAGCTCGGGGACTGTGCCGAGCGAGGTATACATCTGCCTTTCGGGGCAAACGTGGTAGGCATAGCCTCCGCTGTAATCGCCGATCTGCAGATACTTGCCCGACTCGTCCATTGCAATATCGTCCCACGAGAAGCAATTTGCAAGCTCATAAGCATCGATGAGGTTGGTATGCGTTGAGATCCGGTAGCCGAGGCTTTTGACGTGTGCGAAAGTCTTTTTCATTTCTTCCTCACCGCCGAGAGTCGGCTCAACGGGAAAAAGCTGCGGGAATGCGCCGTCGTGACCTCCAAGATTCCAACCGACGAGCTGAAGCTCGCATTCTTTGACGCCTCTTTCGTGAAGAGCATCGGCAATATCGCGCACGCGGGAGAAATCGCAGGCAACGTGAACGGGCGGCTGATTTTCGGGAGTCTGATGCTTGACGGGAGATGGACTCTGCTTCCAAGCCATTCGGATCCTGATGAGAGGCGAACGGCTTGCGTAGTCGACCACCGCTCTCTCACGGCATTTATCCGCAAGCGGAATGATCTCACCGCGCTCAAGTCGAAGCTCTCGCTCGGCTCTTGCAATATCACCGAGGGTCGCGTTTTCGGTCAGAGGAATAATTTCTATTCTTATGTCATCATAAGGCAGATCGTTCTTACCGCCGAATTCGGTTGAAAGATACGCACTGTACGAGCCGTTTTTCAACTCCGCATTTATGGAAAACTTGTAGTTTCGCTCAAAGCGAACGAGTGCGCGATAATCCTTTTTTACGATCGCGTATACAGCCATTACAGGCTTTGAATAAGTAAGAAGAGCATCCTCGCGCTCCTTGAAATCCACCCTGATCTCACCGCGCATCGAGATGTTTCTCGGAAGAAGATAAAATCCCTCATCGCCCGCCGTCGCCTCGGAGATTTCGGGAAGCAAACGCAGTTTCTTTGCGCCCTTGAACTCTGCAAGAGGCAGAGTCAACTTAACTATTCCGTCCTTTTCCTCGGACAAAAATTCTATTTTTCTGTTATTTTCATCGTAGGCAAAATATTTCATCATATACCTCATTCTTAAAATAACGCGGCATAGCCGCGGTATTATAAAATATAAAATTACTCGCAAAGAGAAAGATGAATGTCGTAAAGACGCTTGATCTCTGCCGCGCGGAAAGCGCAGATCTCTTCCATTGTGCCGATCTGCTCGGGGGTGAAACCGTCAAGAGCTCCCTCCTTGAGCTTCTTCTTATACATCTTGTCAACGGTGAGCGCGAACTTGATGTCGAAGGACACGATGCGTCCGTCAACCTCGGCTACGATGCAATCACTCTTGCCGTCAAGAAGAAGGTCAACGGCGTAGCTGCCCATTTCGGTAGCCGTGAGTCTGTCGCGAAGTGTGGGAGCACCGCCGCGAACGACGTGGGCAAGGCGCGCGAACTTGGTCTCGATGCCGGTCTTATCCTGAATGATCTTCTTGAGATCCTCGCCGTAGGGCTTGCCTTCCTTATTGAAAACGCCCTCGGAAACAACAACGAGCATACTTCTCTTGCCCGCTGCCTTAGCCTTGATCATACGCTCGATAGCGGCATCCTCGTCGAAGGGAACTTCGGGGATAGCGATTGCAACCGCGCCCGATGCGATACCAGCCTTGAGCGCGATCTCGCCGCAGTCACGGCCCATAACCTCAACAACGTTGCAGCGCGCGTGAGACTGGCAGGTGTCACGGAGCTTGTCGATAGCTTCCATAGCGGTGTTCATTGCGGTGTCAAAGCCAACTGTGTAGTCGGTTGCGGTAATATCGTTGTCGATAGAACCGGTAACGCCGATGGTGGGAATTCCGCGAAGGGAAAGGTCGGTCGCGCCGCGGAAGGTTCCGTCGCCGCCGATGGCAACGATGGCATCGATGTTGTTCTTCTTGCAGTTTGCAACAGCAGCCTGCATACCCTCTTCGGTCTTGAATTCATCGCAACGGTCGGTAAGCAGAATGGTACCGCCGAGATTTTCGATATTCGATACAGCGCGGGCGTCAAGATCGATCATTTCGTTCTTGATAAGTCCGCTGTAACCGCCAAGAATACCCTTGACCTTAAGTCCGTTTGCAAGGGCACGGCGGGTGATCGCGCGAATCGCGCAGTTCATGCCGGGCGCATCTCCGCCCGATGTGAGAACTCCGATGGTGTTGAATCTTTTCATTGTTTTCTCGCTTCCTGTCGATAAAGATCGACTTTATAATTATTAACCCTTATATTGTAATATATTATTCCACGAAAATCAAGAGGTATTTTGTGATTTTTGTAAAGATTTGTCGATTTTTCAAGTATTTAATGCCAACTTCATAGCATTTGTCGCCGCGCAGATGCGGATAAACTCGCGCGAACGCTTCGGCGAGAGGTTCAGAAGCTTGACTTTTTCGCCCTCCGCGGTCGAAACGGCAATATAAACCGTGCCGACGGGCTGCTCGGGCGTTCCGCCTCCGGGACCCGCGATGCCTGTTGTTGCAATACCTATATCGGCACCGAGCGCAAGCCTTACGCCGCGAGCCATTTCGCGAGCCGTCTGCTCCGAGACCGCACCGTATTTTTCAAGCGTTTCGTGCGAAACTCCAACAAGCTTTTCTTTAGCAGAGCAAGCATAGGTCACGCAACCGCCGAGGAAGACTTGCGAGCTTCCCGAAATATCGGTGATCCGCTTGGCTATCAGCCCACCCGTGCAGGATTCGGCGCAAGCAAGAGTCAGACCCTTTTCACGCAGGCTGAGCACGAGCGCGTTTTCCATACTGTCAACGTCAATGCCGTAAATGAACTCGCCGACTTCGGTCTTTCTGATCTCCGCGATCAAGTCATCACACATACGCGAAGCGGTTTCGGCATCCTTTGCTCTTGCGCTGACTCGCACTCTGCACTCGCCGTTGCCCGCGTAAGGAGCAACCGTGGGGTTTGTCAGCTCCATCATCATATCGTGAAGCTTTTCCTCGACCGCAGATTCACCCATGCCGAGGATATAAATATTTTTGGAAACTATAACGGAATTCGAGCGTTCAAAGAGATAAGGTTCTACCCTCTCGCGCCACATCGGCTCAAGCTCGATGGGCGGGCCGGGGAGCAGGATCGCCGTTTTATCATCGCGTTCGATGACGAATCCCGGCGCGGTGCCCCAATCGTTCTGCAGTACTCGTGCTCCCTTAGGTGCAAACGCCTGCTTTTCGTTGTTTTTTGTCATAGTTCTGCAAGTCGATGAGAAATACGACTTCATCCGCTCGAGCGCCTCTTCATTGAGCTCAAGCTCAAGCCCGAGGTATTCTGCAACCATTTCCTTGGTTATATCGTCGCAGGTCGGGCCGAGACCGCCCGTGAGTATCAGGCAATCCGAGCGCGAGAAAGACTCGGCAATAGCCTGCCGCATCCGCTCCGGGTTGTCGCCCACAACAGCTTGACGGTAGACGGGGATGCCGAGAGCGGCGAGTCTCCTCGAAATATACGAGGCGTTGGTGTTGATTATGTCGCCGAGCAAAAGCTCAGTTCCGACACATAAAATCTCTGCGCTTCTGACATCTTTCATTGCCGAGTCTTCCTTTGTTATTTAATTATATTACTTGTTGAGAATGGTAACGTCCATGTGAGGATATGCGCAAGATACGCCCTCTGCCTCAAGAGCCTTGCGGATCTCGGTTGTGAGGTCGAACTTAACGCCCCAGTAGTTGTCTGCGTCTGCCCAAACGCGGACGGTAACGACTACAGCGGAATCGCCAAGGTTGGTAACGCGAGCGAATACGTCCTTGTCGGTCTTCACGTCAGCGTGAGCCGCAGCAACGCGCTTTGCGATCTCGCAAGCCTTTTCGGAATCGGATTCATAAGTAATGCCGAAGTCCATATCAACACGGCGAAGATCCTCGCGGGAGTAGTTGATGACGGTGTTGTTCATCATAGTGCCGTTGGGGATGGTCACGTGCTTGTTGTCAACGGTGATAAGAAGGGTGTAGAAAATGCCGATCTCGCGAACGGTTCCCGAAACGCCGGAGGTCTCGATGAACTCACCAACGCTGAAGGGACGGAACAGAAGGAGCATAATACCTCCTGCGAGGTTCGAGAGAGATCCCTGCATAGCAAGACCGATAGCAACACCGCAGGATGCGATAGCCGCGATAACGCTCGCCATGGGAACGCCGAGAATGGCAACGATGCAAACAATAAGGATGACCCAAAGTCCGATATTAACAAAGGAGTTAAGGAAGGACTTTACAGTGGAATCCATATTGGCAAATTTCTTGCCATTGGGGAAACACTTGAGAATAAATTTGATGATAAGGGAGCCGATGATCCAGGTAAGGATAGCGGCAAGGAGTTTGAGGCCTACGTTCTGAGCAACGCCGATAAGCCAACTGAGAAATTCTTGCATAGTATGATTTCCTTTCAATAATAATATGGTAAAATATATTATAGCACAATAATAAAAAAAAGTAAAGTGAATATTGAAAAAAAGATGTCGCAAATCGTTGATTTTTCATAGTTTTCGATGTATAATATTTGCGAGGTGAAATGCTATGAACGATCTTTACAAGCAATGCAATATCTGCCCGCGCGGATGCGGAATTGACAGAAATAATACAGTCGGAGTATGCCGTTCGGGCTCGAAAGCCGTGATCTCACGCGTGTCGAGGCATATGTATGAGGAACCCGCGATATGCGGCGTGGGCGGCGCCGGGACTGTCTTTTTCTCGGGCTGCAACCTAGGCTGCGTTTTCTGCCAGAACTAGCTGATCAGCAGAAAGAGTGTCGGCAAGGAATTTGATGAAAATGAGCTTGCAGAGCTCTTTCTGACGGTTGCCGCAAGCGGAGTTGCCTCACTCGACCTCGTCACCCCTACGCATTTCACACCGAGCGTCGCTGAGGCTCTTTCTATGGTCAAAGACAAGCTCGGAATACCCGTCGTATGGAATTCGGGAGGCTACGAAAGCCGCGAAAGTCTGTCACTTTTGCGCGGACTCGTCGACGTCTATCTTCCCGACTTCAAATATTATTCTCCCGAAATATCGGCAAAATACTCGCACGCCGCCGACTACCGCGAGCGCGCCGAGGAAGCGCTCTCCTTTATGTATGATATGCTCGGAGCGACAGAGTTTGACCCAAACGGGATGATGAAAAAGGGCATCATCGTGCGCCACCTGGTGCTGCCGGGTCAAAGAAAGGATTCCATCGCCTGCCTGCATCGGCTTGCGGAGCTTCTGCCCGTCGCGGACATCCGCCTGAGCCTTATGAGCCAATACACGCCCGATTTTTACCGCGGTGACGACAAAAATCTTCTCCGCAGACTTACGACGTTTGAATACGAAAGCGTCCGCGCGGAGGCTCTGCGCCTCGGATTTGAGGGATATATGCAAGCGCCGTCATCCGCATCCGCCGAATACACACCCGATTTTTGCGACACTTTTTCTATCGATTTGTCTTGACAAATCATAAATAATATATTATAATTACAGAAGTATTAATTTTTCCGAAAAACGGAGGTAAAATTCATGTCACAAAGCAGAGTTATCGTCTTCTCTTGCGACGCAATGGTATACGAGGACATCAAATATCTTCTCGAGACCAGCCCTCGCTTCGCAGAGCTTTTCAAAAAGGGCTCGATGGTCAAGCGCACCCGCACCATCTATCCCTCGGTAACCTATCCCTGCCACACCTCGATGTCAACCGGCTGCTATCCCAATAAGCACGGTGTTACAAATAACAACGTCTTTATGCCCGGCGTGACCAAAAACGTCCCCTGGACCTGGTTTGCAGACAACATCAAGTGCCCCGACATCTTCACCGCGGCAAAAAAAGCAGGACTCACCACAGCTTGCGTTTTCTGGCCCGTAACCGCAGGTCACGAATACATAGACTATAATTTCCCCGAGTACTGGCCCCAGTCGCCCGAGGACACAAAGGAAGAATGCTATCTCCGCGCGGGCACCACTCCCGAGCTCTACCGCGAGTGCATTGCTCCCTACATTGACAAGGTCAAGATCAGGACGCATCCCGACACCGACGAGCTTCTCGTCCGCGTCACCTGCGATATGATCGAAAAATACAAGCCCCATCTCCTCCTTCTCCACACCGGCGACGTTGACAGCTATCGCCACGGCACGGGCCTCTTCACCGAAAAGGTCACAGGCGGCGTAAAGGACACCGAGCGCTGGTTCTTCGAGATCATCGAGGCAACCAAGAAGGCAGGCACATTTGAGGAGACCAACTTCTTCCTCATCTCCGACCACGGTCAGCTCGAGATCGTCCGCAACGTCAAGCCGAATGTCGTTTTCGCAGACAACGGGCTTATCGAAATGAACGAGGACGGCAGTCTCAAGTCCTGGAAGGCATATTGCCACTCGACAGGTCTTTCCGCGCAGATCAGACTTGCCGATCCTACCGACAAGGAAACCTGGCAGAAGACTTACGACCTGCTCAAATGGATGCGCGACGAGGGAATCTACGGCATCAGCGAGGTCTACACCACCGAGGAGATCAACGAAAAGGAACACCTTTCGGGCGAATTCTCCTTCGTTATCGAGTCGGACGGCTACACCTCTTTTGCAGAGGACTGGAAACGCCCGATGGTCAAGCAGCTTGACCTTTCCGACTACCGCTACGGCAAAGCGACCCACGGTCACAACCCCGACAAGGGTCCCCAGCCCATCTTCTTCGGCTTCGGCAAGGACATCAAGGAAGGCGTTCTCATCGAGCGCAGACCCACGGTTGACGAAGCTCCCACCTATGCAAAGATTCTCGGCGTAGAAATGCCCGGCGTTGACGGAACACCTATTACCGAGATGCTTAAATAATTACTTTTGGAGGAATAAAAAATGCTTAAAGTTGGCGTACAGACGGGCGGGTGGTACAACCACGATAAAGCCCTTGAATCTTTTGAATACATAAAGTCCTGCGGTTTTGAGGCAGTTGACTACAATATCGACATCTATATGAGAACCGATCCCATGGCAAAGTCGGGTGAGATCACACCCACTCTCTTTGACAAACCCATCGAGGAGATCCTTGAATGGGTCAAGCCCCTCAAGGATGCAAGCGAGGCAACAGGTGTTGAGATCGCGCAGATGCACGCTCCCTTCCCGTGCTGGTTCAAGGATCAGGACGCGCTCAACGCGCACATCGTTATGGCTCTTGACAAGTGCTTCGCAGTTTGCGAGTACATCAACTGCCCCGCAGTCGTAGTTCATCCCTCTCTCCGCACCGAAAAGGACGTTGAGTTCGAGACCAACCTCAATTTCTACCGCGGACTTATCCCCTACATCACCAAGTATAAGGGCGTAAAGGTCTGCCTTGAGAATATCTTCGGACGTCACGGCTCGCGCTTTATCGAGGGCAGACTTTCGAATCCTTATGACGCTGCAAGAATGATCGACATTCTCAACGAGGAAGCAGGCGGCGACTACTTCGGCTTCTGCCTTGACGTCGGACACGCTAACCTCTGCCATCTTGACATCAAGAACTATCTCAAGATCATGGGCAAGCGTATGACCATCTTCCACATCCACGACAATAACGCAATGGACGACCTCCACATGATCCCCTATTCCTACCTGACCAACGGCAAGACCCACGTTTGCGACTGGAACCGCTTCGTTGAGGGCGTCAAGGAGATCGGCTTCGAGGGCACTCTCGCATTCGAGACCTTCCGCATCTTCTCCGCATACCCCCAGCCCGCGCACACCTCCGCGCTCAAGCTCATCGCTGACATCGGACACTATTGGGTTGATCTTATTGAGAAAGAATAAATAACAAAACGCGGCTGTCTCTCCGGAGATAGCCGCGTTTTGAGTGTAAAGTGATAAGTGTAAAGTGAAAAGTTTCGGAAACTTTTTTCGCTGACGCTCAAAAAGTATTTTAATAAAAAGAAAATTTCCGAGCCACAGGCGAGGAAATTCACCTTAACTTTTCACTTTACACTTATCACTTTACACTTTGCAAAAACAAACCTCCGCCGTGCGGCGGAGGTTTGTTTTTGCAATAAGAGTTGTAATTAAGAAAGTACGCTCTGAGTGCAGAGAGCGATTATGTAAGCCAAAAGCCCTGCGGCGGTAGGCGAGGAGATCCACGCGATACCGATCTTGCCGAGAACCTTCCATTCAACGTTCTTGGGACCCTTGACAAGGCCTGCGCCGATAACGGCACCGACAACTGCCTGAGATGTCGAAACGGGAATACCGAGAAGGATCTTCATAACGGTGATAGCAAGTGCGCTCGAAAGGATTACAAGGAAGCCGTCGATCTGGCTGATGTTGGCGATCGAACCGCCAACGGTCATCATAACCTTCTTGGAGTAGGTAAGAACACCGACTGCGATAGCAACACCGCCCAGTATTGCGGTAAAGCGCGCATTGGTGAGAATGTTCGCGCCGACGCCGAAGCTGTCATAGTAGAAAGCGGTAACCGACGCGGAGGAGTTGATACCGATGGTGTATGCGGAATATGCGCCCGCAATGATATAGCCTATCTTGATGATCTTATCGTAGCCCTTGAGCGACTCGACCTTTGCCTCGAAGAACTTCTTGAAAAAGAATACGATCACAAACGAAATGAGAGCCGCACCGAGGGGATTGAGAAGCCAAGTGCTTGCAAACTTACCGATCTCGGCAAGGTTGGTGCTGAGTACTTCGGGATTTGAATAGTCAGCGTGGAAGAGACCCCAACCGATGATCGCACCGGTAACCGCCTGGTTTGCCGATACGGGGAACTTGAGGTAACTCATAATGAATACCGTCAAAGCCGCACAGATAAAGATGATGGCAGCCTTGAACGCGGACTTGTTGCGAAGAGTCTTGAGAGCAGCCTTGTCAATGTTATCCTTCGACTTGATGACGTAGTTGCCGTCTTTGTCGAGAACGTAATTGCCGTCAGCGTCCTTCTCAAACTCAACGCCGATATTTTCCATATCGTTCACGTCAGCCGAGACCTCGTTGTTTGTCGAGATGCTGGAAAGCTTATCAATATCATCAGATCCCTGAATAATGGAGCCGAGGAGAACCATTGCGGCAATAATGATGATTGCGGTTCTGTATTTTACAACTCTTGTTGCCACTGCCGTACCGAAGGCGTTGGCAGCGTCATTCGTTCCGAGCGACCAGCCCATGAAAAGGCCGGCAAAAAGCAACAAATATATCATTTTACTTTACTTTAACCCCTCACTCAGACGATTCTGTTGATCAGCATGATCTGGATCTGGTCAGCAACGTTCTCGATGATATCGGAGATGTCGCAGAGGATGTCGAGGAAGTTAACAGCCTGAAGCTTCTGGGAAAGAGCGAGCTCATCCATGTCGAAGATCTGCTGATAAACCTGTTCCTCAACGCTGTCAACCTGCGATTCAAGACCGCGGATGTCATCAAGGATCGCGTGATTCTTTACGAGGGTGTTGAATTTTCCGAAGAGCTGGCTTACTGCACTCTTGAGAAGCTCGAACTGCTTCTTGGTGATCTCAACGATCTCGGTGATGGGTGCATTGCAAGCTGCGGGGAAGAAGAATCTCTGGTAAACCATAAGCTTTGCAACGTCCTCGCACTTGTTTGCGATCTTGTCACAGCTTGTAGCGATAGAGATGAGGTCGGAACGGGTAGAGGGAAGGAAGGGACCGTCAAGTCCTTCGATCATGGTGCGGAGAGATACGTCCGCGATGTGCTCCTTCTCGCGAACGGTCTTGCAGAGCGCGCGAAGAGGCTCGATGGTTGCGCCTTCAGCGGTTGCGGCAGCAATGAAGCCCTCGAGAGCTACAAGAGTGTTTTCAACATCGGTGAGCTGATCCATGATCAGGCTGTGGATGTCATTGTTTTTGTTTTTGTTAAGCATAGTGCTTCCTCCTTTTGATGTGTGTCCCCGCAGGACCCCCACGGAAACATACGGTTTCGTCATCGGTGAACGCCGATGCATTTTGGAAATTTTTATCCACTATTATTGTATAACAAAATTGACGCTTTGTCAACACCTGTTTGCAAATTTCAATAATAATTGCCTAAATCTTTTTGTAATTACAACCCTGAGTTGCACCCGAGGAGAACAACAGCTTATCGATGTCGTTGAGAATTGCGATCTTGCGTTTGCTGTATTCGGGCGCAAGAAGGTCCTCTGCGATTCCGTCGCCGGTCAGTCGGCAAATTACAGTTTCCGGAGGCAGCAACTTCAATGCCTCGACCACAAGCGAAATATATCTTTCCCGTTCAAGCGGAACATACTCACCGCGCAGATATTCATCGCCGAGAGGGGTATCTTTTATGACGTGAAGAAGGTGGATCTTGACCTGCTCGGGAGCCAATTCAGCCACCTTTTTGACCGTATTCATCATATCCCCGTCACTTTCATCGGGCAGACCGAAAATTATGTGAACGCATACCTCCGCCTTCGGAACAAGACGTCGCAGGCGCTCGTAGCCCTCCTCGAAATCCGCCATCGTGTGCCCACGGCATATACGCCGAGCGGTATCATCCGACGAGCTTTGCAATCCCAACTCGACCGTCAGCGGTATTCTCTCCGACACCTCGCGAAGAAGCAGACAAACGTCCTCTCCAAGGCAATCCGCGCGCGTGGCGATGCTTATGCCGCAGAGGTTCGGGAACGTCAGTATCTCCTCATAAATGCCCCTAAGGACGTCCACGGGCGCGTAGGTATTGGTGTGTGCCTGCAGGTAGGCGATGCACTTCTCCGTCGACCATTTCGACGAAAGCGCCGCCCTTCCCTCATCATATTGCTCACGTAGAGAGAGCCCCATCGGAATACTGTCGCCGCTTCCGCGCCCCGAGCAATAAATGCACCCCGCACCCGCGTCGATATTCGGACAAGAAAGCCCCGCATCCAGCGGTATCTTCGCGACCCGCCCGCCAAACTTCTTCCGCATATAATACTCATAAGTCTGATACCGCTTATTCGAGTCGCTGTGAGGGTAGGGATTTGAATTTCTTTGTGTTTTTTTCATCTTGACCATCTTTATAAAAAAACTTATTGACAAATCGAGAGATTCGTGTTATAATAATAACGGAGAGCACCGATGACGGTTGCTTCCTATGATTTGGTTAAGAAATAACCGCCTCGAGTTGCAGCAAGAAGGCGGTTATTTCTTTTTATATATGTTGTTGATGTAATTTAACAGAACGAAAATCAGGCTGATTATCATCAGCACCTCTTCAAGCTCCAACTTCATCCACATCACCTCCCCTCTCGGGAAGGCAAAAAGAAATTTCATCTTCCCGCAAAGGGAAGCAACCGCCACCGTTTATGGTGCTCTACGGATATCTTGAGATATCTTGATTATTATACCATATTTTTGTATTTTCGTCAATATATAATTTTACATCGCATAATCATCTATCATCGAAGTATCTCTGACTACAATCCAAACCGGATCGGATTCGGAAAGAAGTTCCCCAAGTTTACAGATCGCAAGCGCATATATTGCTGTTGAATACTTCAAAACATACTTTTTGGTTTTAGACTCACGATCCGTATATACTTCGTTAATATGTATATCTTCAAGGCACTTCAAAGCATTTAACACTTCTGCTCTCGATAAACCTAACGCACATTCTATATCTTCGGCAGTGAACTCGGTATTGCGTTCTTTAGAGTTCGTCATTGAATGCAAATATTGATAAAACAACACTTTTCTTACATTCCGATCCGAAAGATACCTCAATACATCTTCCGAATCTTCTGTCATTCGTAATATATCCGCATCGCTTTCCGATTTATATGAACAGTCAACAAGAGCAAAATCATCGGTCATCACAAAAGCTCCTTGAGTATTGGACAAACAACCAATTCTGCACCCATCCTTTAACTTTTGCTTTTGATATTCCAACTGTATCTCATCGGATCGATCAATATGTGTAAATCTCATTTTTGAGTTGTGGAAAAACAACTCGTGAAGTTTATTGTGGCAGAATACAGGAAAATCATTCGGATTGACCGACACTTGCTCGACTTGTTTTGCAATACCGTATATATCTTCCAAACATACGCCCAATACAGCAGCAATTTGAGGCAACAACATTATATCTGGCATAGAAACTTCGGATTCCCATTTTGATACAGCTTGATTTGTGACTCCGAGCCGCTGACCCAATTCCTCTTGGGTAAGGTTCAAGGCTTTTCTGAATTTGGCAATGTTTTTTCCGATGCTCATGTGCGTACTCCCTCTTGATTTGGTAGATATATTATAACATTCATATAGCCATATTTCAAGATACAGTTTGTCGAATTATCTTTATAATATGATTTAGAAATCGCCAAATAGTTGGATTATTAACTTAAATAAAAAGACCGCGCGGACGCGGTCTTTTTGATATTTAGTCGCAAAGCTTACGTCCGATCATCTTCTCGATCGCGGCGATTCTTGCACAGAGGGTAAGGATATCCATTGTGACCTCAAGGTCGTCGTTCGAGGGGTATGTGGGAGCTATGCGGATGTTCGAGTCGTTGGGGTCGATTCCGTAGGGATAGGTCGCACCCGCGGTGGTGAGATGTACGCCCGCACCGAGGCAAAGGTCGTAGGTTCTCTTCGCGGTGCCGTTCTCAAGATAGAGGCTGATGAAGTAGCCGCCCTTGGGGTTGGTCCAATGTGCGATGCCCGTGCCCGCAAGATCTCTCTCGAGAGCCGAGATAACTATCTTGAACTTGGGGCGGATTATCTCCGCAAGGTCGCGCATGTGGCTGCGGATATTGTCGGCGTTGCCGTCAAAATAGCGCACGTGGCGGATCTGGTTGATCTTGTCGAAACCGATGGTCTGAACGTTCATAATGGGCTTGATGAACTCAAGATTGTGCTCCGAAGCGGCAAAGATCGCAACACCCGAGCCGGGGAAGGTGATCTTCGAGGTCGATGCAAAATAATACACCATATCCTCGTTGCCCGTCTTGCGGCACTCGGCAAAGATATCAAGAAGCTCGTCGCCGTCGTCGTAAAGATCGTGAACCGCATAAGCGTTATCCCAGAAGATTCTGAAATCGGGAGCCGCGGGATTGAGATTCGCGAAACGGCGGACGACCTCGTCGGAATAGGTAACACCGTCGGGATTCGAGTATTTAGGGCAGCACCAGATGCCCTTGATCGACTCATCCTCGGACACAAGCTTTTCAACCATATCCATATCGGGTCCGTCCTCGTGAAGCGGAACCGAGATCATCTCGATGCCAAGGGACTGACAGATCGCGAAATGGCGGTCATAGCCGGGCGCGGGGCAGAGGAATTTCACCTTGTCAAGCTTCGCCCAAGGCTTCTTGACGCCCGCAACACCGTAAAGCATACAGCGGACCATAGTATCGTACATAATATTGAGCGAGGAGTTACCCGCAACGATGATGTGCGACTCGGGGATTCCGAGAAGGTCTGCAAAAAGCTTCTTCGCCTCGGGAACGCCGTCGAGAAGGCCGTAGTTACGGTAGTCGAATCCGTCTGCGGAACGGCAGTCAGCGGATGAGTGAATGCAATAAAGCATTCCCTGCATCATATTGAGCTGTGCGCGTCCGGGTTTACCGCGTGAGAGGTCAAGGTGATTGCCCTCGGCGCAGATCTTTTTATAATCTTCAAGGTAGCTTGCGCCAAGGGCTTCAAGCTCCGACTGTGACATTTGTGAATAAAGCATAACGGCTTCCTTTCTGATAGTAAATTGCGGTCGGTAAGCCGTTCGCGGCTTACGTCGATTAGAAGTCAGCGTTTCCGGTGGTTCTGGGGAACGCCTCAACGTCACGGATGTTGGAAACTCCGGTGACGTACATGATCATACGCTCAAAGCCAAGGCCGTAGCCCGCGTGCTTTGTTCCGCCGTAGCGGCGAAGATCGCAGTACCAGGAATAATCCTCGGGAGCGAGTCCGAAGCGAGTGATAGCCTCCTCGAGCTTGTCGAGTCTTTCCTCACGCTGAGAACCGCCAATGAGCTCTCCAACGCCGGGAACGAGCATATCTGCTGCGGCAACGGTCTTGCCGTCGTCGTTCTGACGCATATAGAACGCCTTGATATCCTTCGGATAATCGGTAACGAACACGGGCTTCTTGAATACCTGCTCGGTGAGGTATCTTTCGTGCTCGGTCTGAAGGTCGATGCCCCACTTGACGGGATAATCGAACTTCACGCCGCTCTCCTCGAGGAGTTTGACTGCATCGGTATAGGTGATGCGTCCGAAATCGTTGTCAACGAGGTTCTGGAGTCTTTCGATAAGACCCTTGTCGATGAACTTGTTGAAGAATTCGAGCTCTGCGGGGCACTCCTTCATAACGAACTTGACGATATACTTGACCATCGCCTCGGCGGTGTCCATATAGTCGTTAAGATCGGCGAACGCCATCTCGGGCTCAACCATCCAGAACTCAGCGGCGTGGCGCTGGGTGTAGGACTTCTCTGCACGGAAGGTGGGACCGAAGGTGTAAACGTTGGCAAACGCCATCGCGAAGGTCTCAACGTTGAGCTGACCCGAAACGGTCAAGCCGGTCTTCTTGCCGAAGAAATCCTGCGAATAGTCGATCTCTCCGTCGGGAGTCTTGGGAGGATTTGCAAGGTCAAGCGTGGTGACCTGGAACATCTCGCCCGCGCCCTCGCAGTCGGAGCCCGTGATCAGAGGAGTGTGAACGTAAACGAAGCCTCTCTCGAAGAAGAAGCTGTGGATAGCATAAGCAACTACCGAACGAACGCGGAACACGGCGTTAAATGTGTTCGCACGGGGACGGAGATGCGCGATCGTGCGGAGATACTCAAGCGAGTGGCGCTTCTTCTGAAGCGGAAAATCGGGAGCCGATGCGCCTTCAAGCGCGATCTCGGTCGCCTTGAGCTCGAAGGGCTGGGGAGCCTCGGGAGTCAGCACGAGGATACCCTTGCAAACGAAGGACGCGCCAACGTTCTGCTTAACGATCTCCTTGTAGTTCGAGAGCTTTTCGCTCTCAACAACGATCTGAAGATTTGAGAAATAAGAGCCGTCATTCAGCTCGATGAAGCCGAAAACGTTGCTCGAACGAATTGTTCTTGCCCAACCTGCAACCGTGATCTCACAGTCCGCAAATTTTTCGGGTGCCGCAAAAATTTCTTTGATTGTGGTTCTTTCCATGGTAGGTTTCCTTCCTTGTATAGGCAAAATGCGGCTTGCCTTTTCAAAAGTGCAATTTTTTCGTGAAAAATTGCAGAATTTAACTTTCGTATAGCAAATATTATACCACAAAAGCTCGCATTTTGCAAGTATTATTTTAAAAATCGCAAAATTTATTTGTTTTTTTAATCATTCCGACACATCTTTTGCCCAAAATCCCGCAAGCTCGGCTTGCAAAGCGGGAATATCCGCCGCAAAGCGCATCCCTTGCCAATGCGGGGGATAAAGCGCGCGGTATTTTTCGCCCGCATAGCGGTCATCGATTAGGATGACCACGCCCCTGTCCTCGGGTCGGCGAATGACTCTTCCCGCCGCCTGCAGAACCGAATTCATACCGGGATAGGTGTAGGAATAATCATATCCGCACTCGGCGCGGTTTTCGAAATAGTCGCGGATTATGTTTCGCTCCGCCGAAAGCCCGGGGAGTCCGACACCGACGATCAGCGTGCCGATCAGTCTGCTTCCCGGCAGGTCAACACCCTCCGAAAAGCTTCCGCCGAGAACACAAAATCCAACGCGCAGCCGCCCGACGTCATCCTCGAAGAAGGAAAGGAACTCTTCTCTTTCCTGCCTCGTCATACCGCTTCGCTGAATGGCAACGGGAACGTTCGGGTAGCGCGCCGTAAAGATATCGGCAACGCTTTGCATGTATTTGTATGACGGGAAATAAACGATATAATTTCCCCGCCTTGCCGCAACCGTCGCCGCGATCGCGCCGGCTATCTTTTTGTATGACTTATCCCTATCCTCAAACCGAGTGCTGACCGACGTCAGCGCGATAAGTCCTAAATTCTCGCGCGGAAAGGGCGACGGGAGCGACACCGATCGGCTGTCCTTGCCGCCGCCGAGGATATCCGAAAAGTAATCGGCGGGGGTCAGAGTTGCCGAGAAGAATACGGACGCGTGAGCCTCGGAAAGCGCCTCGTCAAGCCGTGCCGACGGGTCGAGGCAATATAGCTTGAGCGAAACCTCGTCGCCGATCTTCTCGATATAGGTTCGATACCTCTCGTCAAAATTATCCGCCGCGTTCTGCCATTTTTTGCAGATCCCGCGGAATCTTGACGCCGCACCCGCGAGGGGCGGATCGGTCCTGTGAGTGAAATAGAACAGCTCCGTTCTCTCAAGCGCGCGCGCAACGGCGTCATCGAGCTCGGGAAGCGGATTGAGATTAAAATAGTAACCGTACCGCACGCCATCCTGCTCGGTCATATTCTCCTCGCAAAGCTCGCCCGCGCGGCATATCGCCCCGTCGAGTGCATCAAGTGCGGAGGTAAGCAAGTGATCCGACTGAACAGCCTCGCGCAAGCGTGCAACGTCCTGACGCGTCAGCATTGCCGAAAAAATATCCCTCGCTCGTTCAGGCAAGTTGTGTGCCTCGTCAATGAGAAATACATTCTTGCCGCCGCAATATGCGCCTTCCGCAAAGTATCTGCGGAGTTTGACGGCGGGATCGAAGGCGTAATTGTAATCGCAGATGATAATATCGCAGTATTCCGAAAGGTCGAGCGATAGCTCATAGGGGCAAACGCTATGCTTTGCCGCAGCCTGCGATATTGCGCCCGCGGGATAGCCCTTGTAACTCGACGTCAGCGACTCGAGAGCCGACGCGCGACGGTCGTAATATCCCTTCGCAAGCGGGCAATGCTCGGGGTCGCAGATGAAATCGGGACCGGTTTTGCGCGGGCAGATCTGCTCCTTTGCGGTCAAAACCAACGTCCGAAGCCCCGCGCCCGCACTCGCAAGCCTTCCCGCGGCGGCATAAGCCTCGCGGCGTGTGCTCGCTTTGGCAGTAAGATAAAATATTCTTCGAATATCCGCCTGACCCATCGCCCTTGCCGCGCCGTAAAGCACAGAAACCGTCTTGCCGATGCCCGTGGGAGCTTGGGCAAAGAGCCTTTTTCCGCCTTTGACGGCTGACGCAACCGACGAGATCAACTCGCGCTGTCCTTCGCGCAGACTCGGATGCGGAAACTTCAGCTTTGAAAGCTCCGGGTGGACCTTGCAAAGCGAATCCGCCTCGTTATACGCAAGCGGCGCGACGCTCGTGAGAAGCCCGTGAAGCGCGATGCGGAGCTCATCGACAGTATACGTCCTATCCGAATTTTTGACTTTTTCGCCGTCGGGAGTTGCAATGACAAGCCGAGCCGTCACCTTTTTTGAATCGTGCGACAAGGCATAAAGCGCGGCATAGATCGTCACTTGCGCGCGCCCGAGCCTCGAGGATGCTCTCTCGAAGGCGGAATGTGTCACGGTCTTAAACTCCAACAGAACGGGTATTTCTCCCTCTATAATGCCGTCAGCGCGCCCCGAGATGCGATAAACGAGGCTTCCGCTTTCAATATCCGCAGAAAGCGGACATTCCGCGCGAAATCTCTCGCCTTGCGATTCGGCAAGAAGCTTATGCAGCACCCTTCCCTCCTCCGAGGTCGGTGAATCGGACGCCCCGCCAAGATTACCGCCCTGTGCCGCACGTTCGGCAAGCTCGCGCGCCGAGATCAGAACCATATTCAATTCGCGATCAAACCGCACTCGCCCGCCCCCTTTTTTATGTGAGCACATAGTATCTCATTATATTATATTGACTTTTGCACAAAGCCCCTGATAAATCAAGACTTTCCAAACATCTCAAGCCGAATTTACGACACTTTTACGACATTCGCCAGCCAAACTATGATTTTTGATAATAAGCATTTTACATCATTATATATTATAGCATATTTTTTTCATAATGTAAATAAGATTAAAGCTTAAAAATATTATATACCAAACAACGCGAACCGTTTCGTCATTTTAAAACGGTTCGCGTTGTTTATATGTTTTTATATCCACGCGCCGTCTTTCATTTGGAGGACGGCGTCGGCTTGTTCGGCGACCGCGGGGTCGTGGGTGACTATGATGACGGTACAGCCGTCGTCGTGGGCGAGGGAGCAGAGGATCTTGACTATGTTTTCGGTGTTGGTCG
>JAZQJB010000061.1:0-57578 GCA_045541375.1 Eubacteriales bacterium
TTTTTTATCCAAGCCGACGAAGGAGGCTTGGTATGTAATCAACGCGCTCGCGCGTTGTATGTAATTGCGACGGAGTCGCGTATGGCATCACGCGCAAGCGTGCATATTCGTCGGCTTGATAACATACATTCCTTCGGAATGATTCCATACAGCCCTCACGGGCTGAGGACATACCGCCTTCGGCGGATTTCATACACGGCTACACCGTGATAGGGATGCGAATTATGCCGAGCCTCTTGCATTCCACCCCAAAGTATGCTATAATATAATCAGAAAGGCGGTGGAGATATGAGCAATAACCTTTTTTCTAAAGTGGACGGCAAATCAATTATTGTTGGTGATTTTCAAATTGAGAACTATAACGAGAACCTGCATATAAAAATAACGTGTATTTCCGAAGATAAAAATGCCTATTTTATTGTCTTTGAAAATGTTTCCAAGTTGAAAATGTCGGACATATCATATCCCTTCCAAATTTGCGGATTTGAAATATTGGATTACAGCTCACGCGGTTATCAAAAGGATTCACGATTCTTTGTGAACGATTATGAAGACGGAAAACTTTCGTTTGTCTGCGAGAATTTTGAAATTTTTAATGCCAACAGATAAAATTGAATGGCATCTTTTTTGTCAACACGCGCCAAAAACAAAAGCACTGCATTCGCAGTGCTTTTCTTTTTGGAGGTGCCACACTCCTTCATCGAACCGCGCTCTGTCGCCGCAGGCGGCAGAATCCGGTACGCATTCGCCGCTCGGAGATCGGCAAGCTCGCTTGCCAGGCGGAGAGCGAGCGAATATTCGCGCATAGCGCAAAATTCCGGGGATCATTCTTATTGACTTTCCCTTTGTAATATGCTATAATGAAACCCCAAATCAATAATCCAACACTTTGTAAACTCTTGTTGCGGAATTGTAAAGTTGATGCGGTGGTATTATGAGGCTGATTTTGCTATAATGAACTCACCAGATCAAGGAGGTTTTATTATGAAATTGTCAGACAAACTAATCACGCTCAGAAAAGAAAACGGTTGGTCACAAGAGGATTTTGCGGAGAAGCTCGACGTATCGCGCCAAGCGATCAGCCGTTGGGAAAACGGGACGGCGCTTCCGGATGCGCAAAATATACTTCAAATCAGCAAGCTGTTCAATGTGACCGCAGACTATCTACTGAATGATGATCACGAAGGCGAATCAGACATTTCTGAAGTTAAAGAGACCGCAGAAGAAGCAAAGCCTTTGGTTCAAAAAAAGAAACATCTGCATTGGCTGTCGAGCTGTTTGATCATCTTATTGTCAGCCTGTGCAATAATAGCGGTATTGTATCATAAACCGCACACCCATCCCGAATTGACCCGCGTTGTAGAGAACGATATTGCTCCCACCTGCACCGTGGAGGGCTCATACGAGATCGTCCTTTATTGCACAGAATGCGGCGAGGAGGTCTCGCGCATACGCATAAGCAAGGGAATGCCCTCTCACCAATTTGAAAATGAAAAATGTATAATTTGCGGTGAAGATCAGCGCGAAAGGGATTAATATGCTTTTGAGGCACCTTTTTGCCGACTCACGTCAAAAAAGAAGCCGATCCGAACGGATCGGCTTCTTTTTTGCAGTTACGCACACGAAAATTTCATTTTCTATTGACTTTCCTTTCCTTTTATGCTATAATATTAATGTTAATGCGGATTTAGCTCATTTGGTAGAGCGCAACCTTGCCAAGGTTGAGGTGGCGGGTTCGATCCCCGTAATCCGCTCCAAAAAAATTCCGAGAACGAAGTTCTCGGAATTTTTTTATCCAAGCCACCGGCTTGGTATGGAATCACGCTTTAGCGTGTATGGAATCCGCATAGCGGTATGGCATCACCTTTGGTGCATTTTCTGCGGCTTGATGATATGCAATGCTTCGCATTGATGATATGCCGCAACAAGTTGTGGATGATATACACGCCTACGGCGCGATTCCGAAAAACATTATTGACTTCCCCTCTCTTTTATGCTATAATGAAATCAAAAAGGCTTGAATAATATGAAACTGAAATTTGACGTTGTCGGCAAGCATCAGCCCGACCCTTATATTTTCGAAGACGGCGGACGGCTTTATTTATACGTGACCGCTCCGCGCGGTGTGGAAGCATATTCCGCGGATGATCTGTTCGGAGTCTGGCATTTCGAAGGGATCGTTGCATCGTTTGACGGGCGGTATGAGTATTGGGCGCCGTCGGTCACAAAGATCGAGGGGCGTTATTACCTTTATGTTTCCTGCTCAACAGATGACGAATTCCAGTTTATGCACGCGGCGGTCGCAGACTCTCCTCTCGGTCCGTTCACGAATCCGACCTGCTTTTATAAGCGTTTTTCGATAGACTCCCACGTTGTAGAAACCGAAAAAGGGCTGTTTTTGTGGTATGCCGAAGACAACACCGACTGTGATCGAATCGGCACACGCGTCTACGTGGACAAGCTGATCGATCCCCTGACACCCGCGGGACATCCGCGCGAGATGATCGTGCCCACTATGGACGAAGAGATCTTCAAGCGCAACCGCTTCGGCGACGGCAGGGATTGGCACACGATCGAGGGTGCTTTCTGGTTCCGCGAGGGCGAGTGGCAGTACGTTATGTATAGCGGCGGTTGCTATGATAACGAAACCTACCATATCGGCTACGCCGCAGCGCGATCCGATGAAAATGATCTGACAAAGGTAGATTTCATCAAGCATACAAAGTGCGGCTCATTTGACCCTGTTATGATAAAGAATGAATTCGAAGAGGGCTCGGGACATCACAGCGTGATCAAATACAAGGGACAGTATTACGCGGTCTACCACGGCCGCGATCTCGGAGGCGAGGCACGCGAAGCATTCGCCGAAGCGCGCACGGCAAGGGTGTGCAAGCTGCACGTGAAGGACGGAGTTATCACCGCGGAACGCTACGCGGATCACGTATGATCAAAAAGGAGAACCGATATGAAATACATAAATCAGCTTGAATACGCACATCTCCCCTACCCCACCAAGATCAAAATGGCGAATATCCCCGAGGAAAAGAAGAAGACCACCGTAAGAAGCTCGGGCTGCGGGCTTTGCTGCGCTTGTATGACAGTTGATCTGCTGACCGATAAAAGCCTTGAGATCGAAGAATGTGTACGAATTGCCGAAGAATGCGGTGCGAATCACTCTGTCGGCACCAATATGACGGTTTTGGCACCCGTCATTGCTGAAAAATTCGGGCTTACCTATTCAAAGACCAACGATCTTGACGAAGCTATCAAGCATCTTCAAAATGGCGGTGCCGTTATTTCACACGTTGGCATTCCCGAGGGCGCAAACATCGGTCTTTTTACAAAAAGCGGACATTACATATCTCTGATCTCGACCGACGGGGAGGAATTCTGTATTCTCGATCCATCTTGGTCTGCGGAAAAATACAAAATACCCGAAAGATTCGGCAGAGTCAACGAGGATAACTATCCCTATCTGTATTGTGACGTCAACACCGTTCACAGTGAAACCAAACCCGGCAAGACCAAGTATCATCTTTTTGCAAGAAAAAAGGAGCAAAAATGAGCAATTTCGGAATAAACGTATTTGATTTCGGTGCAAAAGGCGACGGAATTACCGATGACACCGCCGCTATCCAGTCGGCTATCAACTATGCCGCAGAACGCGGTGGCGGAAAGATTCTTTTTCCTTACACCAAGGGTGGATATAGGATCGCTTCCCCCGCCATTGAGGAATACAACGGCAAGCCCCTCCGCGCGCAGTTGATGATCCCTCCCGGGGACGCCAACATTATGCTTGAAGGCGAAATGCCTTGCAAAATGCTTAATGCCTATATTGTTCGAAAGCTTGATTCGGTAAAGGATAATTTCGAGCCTACTCGCTTTGCGGAAAGACCTCTCGGTTCAAATAACACACGAATCTTTTCCGATTGGGACGCTCCCGAAGAGCACGACGGAACGGCGCGCCCATACTCGATCATCGCCGCTCCCGAGGGAACGAGCTGCAAGGGAAAATTCAGCGTTTCGCAGTTTTCGATAGCAAATATCGACTTCAGAGTTCCGATGCGCCGCGATAAAATGTATCCGACGCAGTCTGCGGTGAATCTTCAGAACGTCAGCCGTGTTCACATCTGCGACAGCCAATTTGCTCTTTCGGAAAACGTCGGAGATACCGTTCTCGGAAAAGAACTTCTGCATAATCCTTGCCACACCGCCGGGCTGATCCTTTCGGGCGACCAAAATGACAACAACGTCCTGCGAAACGTAGCTGTTCAAGGATTCCGCTACGGTATCGTGTCGGGCGAGCACGTGGTTGCAGATTATCTGTATATCCACAACTGCGAGGAAGGCATCACCTTCCACGACTGCTCGCATCTTTCCGTCATCAACCACATCGTCGCGCAGCATAACACAGTAATCATTTCGACCGCCGACATCGACATCTTCGGTATGCCGAAGGGACCTTGCAACGTCGAATTCGGAACGGTGAATTTTGAATGCGGAACAGGACTCAGCCCCGAGGTATCGCAGCTTCAATACGGAGTTCGCGACACTGAAGGCAGACTGCGCGGGTCGCTTGTATGGCACAAACCCTGGGGAAAGAAGGAATTCCCCGTTCTGTGCACCGAAAAATTCGCTGTTAAACGATTTGGATCAATATAATACTCCAAAAACATAAAAAGGAGACCTCAAATGAACGTAAGATTAGTCTGCGACCTGCCTCCGAGTGAAAATAACCCGCGAAACAGCGAGGGCGCTTTTCTGCGCGCGCCTTCGGGCGAGATACTGTTCGCTTACAGCGCCTACCACGGCACAAGCGGCCACGACCACGCCTCCTGCAATATCAAAATGATCCGCTCATCCGACGAAGGTGAGAGCTGGTCGGAGCCAGAAATGATTGCTCCTGCGGCGTTTTTCGGCACGGAGAACGTGATGAGCGTTTCCGCGCTGACTCTTTCGGACGGTTCGCTTGCGTTTTACTTCCTCATCAAAGAAAACGACGGCACATCCACTCTCGGGCGCTCGGTTTCGCGCGACGGGGGAAAGACTTTTACTCCCGAACGCACCGTTTGGGACGTTCCTTCCGCTTATTACGTTATCAATAACGACCGCCTCGTCCGTATTTCGGACGGCAGAATAATCGCGCCCGCGGCTTATTATCCCGCCTACAAAACCAAATACGGCATTTATAATCCCGCAATAACCGTTTTGCTCATATCCGATGACGACGGAACGACTTTCCGTATGCACCCGAATGCACGCCTGTGCCACTCGGATCACATAAATCTCAGGCACGGTCTGCAAGAGCCCGGCATCATTGAGCTTTCGAAGGACGTTTTCTGGCTGTGGATGCGGACGGGAGCTTCATATCAGTACCAAAGCTTCTCGGTCGACGGACTGCATAGCTTCACCTCGCCCGAGCCGAGCATTTTCACCTCGCCCGATTCCCCGATGCAGATCGTGCGATATGATGCCGACACGCTTTACGCCATCTACAATCCCGTTCCGAATTATAACGGAAAAGCAAAAACAAAATGGGGTGCGGGCAGAACTCCGATCGTGATCCGCAAGAGCACCGACAACGGCAAGACCTTCGGCGAGCTTAATGTAATCGAGGAAGGCGAACGCGGATTCTGCTACCCCGGTGTGTTCTTCACCGCGGACGGCTCGATGCTCTGCGCATACTGCCGAGGAGGCGAAGAGGACGGCGCTTGCCTTTTCCGTCTTGGAATTACAAAATTTGCTCTTGAAGAGATAAAATAAAAAGGAGCAGCATCATGATACAGCTTACAGAAAGAGAAAGAATCCTCCGCACTTACCGACGTCAGGAGATCGACCGCATCCCCATGATTGACAGCGCGTGGAGAGGAACTATCAACCGTTGGCACGCAGAAGGTATGCCGAAAGACGTCGCTTGGGAGGATTATTTCGGATTTGACAGAGCAATACGAGTATGTCCCGACAATTCCCCAAGATTCGAGAGAAGAGTGCTTGAAGAAAACGAACGCTTCAGAATCGAAACCACGAAGTGGGGCAGCACGCAAAAAGTATTCAACGTTCTTGATTCGACCCCCGAGATGTTGGAGTTCTATTACGACACCCCCGAAAAATGGGAAGAAGCTAAGGCGGCTATGTATACCTATTACGATGATAGGATCCCGTGGAAAATGCTTGAGACGAACTATCCAAAATGGAAAGCTGAGGGACGCTTTCTTCAGCTTGTTGTCTGGTTCGGCTTCGACGTTGCCCATACACGTCTGACGGGCACGGAAAATATGCTGATCTCGATGTACGACGATCCTGATTGGGTCACGGATATTTTCGATACTTACCTTAACACCTCGCTCGACCTCTGCCAGCGCATTCTCGATGCGGGATACGAATTCGACGGCATTTTCTGGTACGACGATATGGGCTACAAGGGATCGCCCTTCTTCTCTCCTGCAGCATACCGTGAGCTTTTGAAGCCATACCACAAAAAGGCAGTCGATTGGGCACACGAGCGCGGAATGGTGACCGAGATGCACTCCTGCGGTTACATAGAGCCCCTGCTCCCCGACGTGCTCGAAACGGGCGTTGAAATGCTCAATCCACTCGAGGTCAAGGCGGGAATGGATCCATTCAAGCTGAAGAATCTTTACGGCGACCGCCTCGCATTCCACGGCGGCATCAACGCACAGCTTTGGGATAATATCGACCTCGTAAAAGCAGAAATGCAGCGCATCATTCCCGCAATGAAGGAAGGCGGCGGCTACGTTTTCGCCTCCGACCACTCGATCCCCAATTCGGTTTCCTTTGAGAATATGAAAGAGATCGCAAAGCTCGCGCACGAGCTTGGAAGGTATTAATTTATCCTCCGCAAGCACCGCTTGACACTGTCAAGCACATTATTCTTTACAAATTTCCCGCTTTGTGATATAATGATCGCACAAGAAAGGAGGACTATTTATGACAGTTGGTGAAAAAATACAGTATTACAGAAAGAAGATCGGGCTGTCGCAAGAGGAACTCGGTCAAAAGATCCTCGTCAGCCGTCAGACAATAAGTCTTTGGGAAATGGATAAGACACTTCCGACCATTGATAATTTGTTATTGCTTAAAGAAATATTCGGTGTATCCGTTGACGATATATTGAGCAACGCAGAGCCCGTCGAAGAAAGCAAAGACGAGCCTCGGGAGGCTTATACGTTTCAGTATACAAAAGATGATCTTTTTGAAGTTTTGAAGCAACTGCGCACGCCGTTTATAAAACGGGCAATAAGGTCAACTTTGGCTTGTGCCGTCTTGTTTATTTTTCTTGTTGTGACTGAAGCACCCGATTCGCTGATCGGTTTTCTCCTCGGATATTTAATGATCAGCGTCATTACACAGATAACAGGATATCGTGCTTACAAAAAAGCTTGGCTGCCGACCGAAAACATATTTTCAAAGAATACGTATTCATACTCGATATACGATCAGCACTTTATGCTGAATATTATCCGAAATGAAGAAACCGCAAGAACTCAGAAAGTTTATTTCGACGATATCAAAAAAGTTGAATCCTTAAAAAATCATATAATTCTGAATATTTCCGATCAGATCTTTATCATCAAAAAGGAAATATTAGTCGAAAATTCCGTTTTCTTTTCACTTGGTGAACGCAAATACGAAAATAATGATGCTAAAAAGCCCACCGATCGCTTGAAAGTTCTCTCGGTTATTCTGTTGATCCTTTCGATCGTCACGATCTGGGGAGGACTTCTTGGAGTGGGAATACTATCTGCATTCAACCAGGCAATGACGGAAAATATGTGGGTATTCTTTTTGTTCCTGCCCGTCCCCATCGCATCCATAGCTTTCGGCTTTTACCTAAAGAAAAAAGGATACAAATATAAATCCAATGTGATCGTGGGCGTCATTATGGCGGTATTACTTTGCATTTACGGCTCATTTACTTTCATTTTTGCCGATCTGTATTCTCACAGCGACGAGCCGATCATAAATGCAGAGCAAGCGCTTGGAATCGACATACCGGAACATTCCCGTATCAATACGATGGACAAGACAACCGGAAACCAATCCATGCCTCGCGGTTATGTTTTCTACACCAGCGATATTTATTTTGATAATGCCGTTGCGGAAGAATTTGAAAAAGATCTCCCGAACGACTCTAAATGGATAACCGAAATACCGAACGATCTGGTTGGAGTTTCATCCTATTACTGCGACATTCTTGCAAGCGATTACTATATCATTTTCAACAAAGATACCGGAGAATTCAACAAACTCCCGTCCGAAAGCGGGACTTACGTATTCATCAATATTTTGTATAATGCGAAAGACAATACAATGAAATTGGTTGAGTATCGGATAGAATATGTCAAATAAATAATTGAGTGGCTGCTTCATTAAGAATGAGGCAGCCTTGATACTATGTATAAATATTTTTGCCAAATGTAGTTACAGCATTGTATTATATTATACACGTTTTGGAAGATTTTCGCTTCGCGAAAAACTGTATCTTATTAAAACGCCTCATTCGTCACGCTCGCGCGTGCCACCTTCCCCCACTGGGGAAGGCTGAATAGTATAGCAATAACCGCCAACTATTCAGCGAAGATGATTTAGCTATATAATTTTGCATATCAAATTGGAATATTTTATTGAAAAAGTTTGCAAAAACTTCATTTCGAGTGCGGAATGCTCTAAATAAAAATATTCCGATCTGCCCAAACAAAATTATTGAAATATACGATGTTCGCTGAAAAGCTAAAAGTTATCGACCAATCTATCAGCCTTCCCCGGTGGGGGAAGGTGGCACGAGTAGTGCCGAATGAGGCGTTTTAATAAGATACTGTTTTTCGAGCGTATGCGAGAAAATCTTCCAAAAGTCTCTTACTTTATTTGATCCGAGTTTTATATTATTTAAGGGTTGCTTCACGCTTTTGTCAATGAAGCAACCCGTTCATATTTATTTTGCCGCCTTCAGCGCGGCTTTTTTGCTCTCGCCGATGGCGTGGTATGGCAAAAGCTCGTGCTCAAGCCCACGGGCGGTGCAATATTGCTTGATCTTTTGGAGCTCGTCACCGTCATTGTAGCCGGGGATCACGGGTGTGCGGATAATGATCCTTTTACCCGTTTCGATCAGCTTTTCGAGATTTTCCAAAATCAGTTGGTTGTCAGCTCCCGTGCCAATTCGATGAAGCTCGGGATCGAGCGCCTTGATGTCGTAAAGGAAACAAGAAGTGTATGGCAATACCTTCTCAAAACAGTTCCAAGGAAGATTGCCCGCGGTGTCGATAGCCACGGAAATGCCGCCCGAGGCGCATTTTTCGGCGATTTCTGCAAGGAAATCGGGATAAAGCATACACTCCCCACCCGAGAAAGTCACTCCGCCGCCCGCCGCGCGGTAGAAATCAATATCTGCGAAAATGATCTCATAAAGCTCGTCGGCGGTATACTTGCGCCCATAAAGCTTCCTTGCTTCTGCTGGGCAATTATCGACGCATTCACCGCAGAGGGCGCAGGAATCGGGACTCGGGCATATCTCTTTGCACACTCCGCAACCGATGCATTTTTCGGTCATCAGAGCAAGCTCGGGCTTTGGCGACTTACTCTCGGGGTTGTGGCACCATTTGCAGTCAAGGTTACAACCTTTGAAAAAAACTGCTGTCCTGACGCCGGGGCCGTCAACCGTCGATGAGCGCTTTATATCAAAAATATACGGGATCATGCGTTTGTAAGGATCGTCATTTCCTCGTCGGTGAGGACAAGATCGGCACCCGCGCAGTTAGATGTAAAATGATCGACGTTCGAGGACGAAAAGAGCGGGATCACTCTCGGGAAGCCTTTCATTCGGTGCGCGTTGCACATCCACGCAACGGCAAGGGCGCTGTTGGTGACTCCCTTTTCCTTTGCCATATTTGCAAGGACTTCAAAACGCGCACCGCCGATATAGTTTTCGGGCAGACGGGAAATATCCTCATAAGCGCCGCGAATGAGTGAGGAATAGGCAACAAGCGGAATATCCTTGTTTTCAAGATAACGCAGACGCTCTCTGCCGACGTTTTCGTTGAAAATATAGTTCGGTTTCAGATCAAGACGGCAATTGAGGTAGGAAAAGCGCTGCTGCATTACGGTATACGGTGTGCAACCCTTTTCTTTTGCCATGGAATTGAACTCGGAGAAGCGCCAGGTGTCATAATTACTGCCGCCGAGAACGCGCACCTTGCCCTTTTTCACAAGAGACTGGAACGTCTCCATAGTCTCCTCCATCGGGGTATCCATATCGTCGGTGTGAGCGTAATAGAGATCAATATAATCAGTTCCAAGCTTGCGAAGGCTCTCGTCACACCAATATTCGATCTGCTCCTTTTTCAGCCCCGCGCCAACGCCGTGGCGGTCGAAACCGACCTTCGTCGCAAGCACGATCTTATCGCGGCATCCGCGGTCGCGTAGCCACTCGCCGAGCAGAGTTTCGCTTTCGTCGCCCGTGCCCGCCCAATGGGCATAGTTATTCGACGTGTCGATGAAATTTCCGCCCATTGCCACATAAGCATCAAGCACGGCATAGGCATCCTCCTTCGACACCGTCGAGCCGAACATCATTGCTCCGAGGCAGATCTGAGATACTGTCAAGCCGTTGTTAAGCGTAATATATTCCATAATTTTACCTCTATTTCATTCTTTCAATAATATCGTCCTGAAGCGGCTTTGTGATGTCTACGAAAATGCCGCTGTAACCCGTGATACGCACTCGCAGATCGCGGTGGAGATGAGGATTCACCTGCGCGTCAAGCAGATCTTCGAGCAGGGCGGCAGTCACCTGCGCGTGCATACCGCCGCGGTTGAAATACACCGCGAGCATAGCGGAAAACAATTCGTGTCCGCTCTCGCCCTCGAACTGCCCCGGGTCGATATCGAGATTCAGCGCACCCGAAAGGAAGCCGTCGTCGGGGATATGCAGCATTGAGTTGAACATCGCCGTCAGACCGTTCGTGCAAGAGCCGTTTGCGGGGCGCGTGTTCTGCGAAAACGGCGTTCCCGCAAGACGTCCGTCGGGAGTCGCGCCGTATTTCATACCGTATTTCAGGTGCCAGGTGTCGCTTTGGATGCAAGGGACGATCAAAAATCCATCCGATTTGAGATACTTTTCGGCGTATTTTCGGGATATACGCGCCATTCCTTCCGCCAAACGGCTTACGTGAGCGTTTGAAAAAGTATCGTCACTTCCGTATTTCGGAACCTTTCGGCACATCGCAAGAGTGCGCGCGTGGCCTTCAAAATTCGCATCCACGGCGTCTATAAGTTCCGCAAGAGTCAGCTTTTTATCGCGGAAAACGAGCGCATCCGTCACGGTGAAGCAATCGCAGACCGTTCCGAACATTGGAAAATTCATTAGGGCAAACAAGTATTCCGCGCAGGCGGTGAAGCATTCTCCGCGCTCGATCGGGCGGGCGGTGAAGCAATCCGTGAAGGAGCACACGGCATAGGGCTTGCGGCGGCGGATCCGAAGCTCGTGCACACCGCGCTCGGTCTTATTTGAAATGAATTCATCCATATAGGCAAAGTACTTTTCGTAGACTTCGTCTATCGTGACATCGGGATCATCCTGCAATGAGCGCAGAATATTTATAAACACATCCTGCCAGCCGCGCTCGGGAATGCGGATGAAGGAATGAAGAAGCATTTCTTCCTCTTCCTTTGATTCAAAAGCGTTATAGTGCTTCGATGACGGCGAACCGTTTATCCAGAAGCTATGCGAGCCCGGCGAGGGCCAATTGCAGCCGAAATGATGGTAATTTTGAAAACTCTCCTCGGGCATACCGAGCTTGCGGTATGTCGCTTTTATATTTGCATCGTTATAGAACATCAGCGCCGAAGATCTGAGCGCCTTGCCCGTCAGCGTATGCCACAAATCGGGATAAGCCTTGTCCATCCCGGGCGCATAGTAAAATACAACGACAGGATTTTTGAATTCGGGCTGTATGCATTCCGCAAAAAGATAAGTAAGCTCGTTGACCGTGCAATTCCCGTCGATATCCGTACCGCCGAGAAGAAGATACTGCGGTGCGTCGAAATTGAATACTCGCGCGAAGGTCGAGGAATTCGAAGCGTCGCCGACCTGGTGCTCTCCCCTGCCCATATTGAGGTTGTGCTTGCAGTAGTAATCGGTGATCAGCTCCACCGCTTCCTCGCGTGTCAGCTTGCCGCTTTCGATGTCGGCGCGGTAAAAGGGATAAAGGAGCTTATCCATTCTGCCCACAGTGAGAGTGGGGTTGGGGCTGACGTAGGAGCAATCGATCAGCGTGATGATCCAGGAAAGCTGCAGGGCGGTTCTGAAGTCCGAGGGCTTCTCAAGTGCGGCTTTTCGGAGAGTTGAAGCCGCATCTTCCATACCCTTCTTGTCAGCCGCATCGGCATAGCGAAGGATATAGCGTGTTATTGCCTCGTAGATTTCGATTATTGCGGAAAGAAATACACGCCTGCCTTCATCACTCTTGCCCTCAAGCGAAGCGCGAGCCTTCTCAATAAGCCCTGCAATGCCGTGTTCCATGACCATTTCCCAGTCGTAGGAGCAATGGCCCGAGCTGAAGATCGCACTCTTATACGGAGAGCGCGGATCACGGCAAAGCTCGCGGAATTTTTCCTCTTCCTCGTCCGTCAGCTCTCTTTGCACCGAGCGACCCGCAATAAGGTCATATTCCTCGATCGGAACGCTCACGCGGTCGAGGATCGCCGACAAAGCGCGCGCAAAACGCACGGGCTGAGGCAAAGAAGAGTCCTCGCCCATCAAGTCATACGCAATGAGTATTCTCTCCGCATCGGCGGCGAACATCGGCTTTTCGGTCAGCGCGATTATTGCTTCATCTATATTTCGTTGAAGTCGTTGCATTTCTGACTCCTCTCGATAGTATGCTATTATAATTATAGCAAAAAATGTACCAAATAGCAAGATATTAATGAAAAAGACTTTTCATTCAGGCCGCTGACAAAAGTGTATATGGAAAAACAATATGTTAAATTGCACAATAATAGTCAAGCAACTGTGTTCGCAATCTCTAATAGGTGTGCAGGGGGCGAAGCCCCCTGCAAAAAAACGATGTCATCCTGAGGAGCGCCCGCAGGCGTATGCGACGAAGGATCTCGTGCCGCCCCCCATTTACAAGGGGCGGCGCGGTGCCATAACGATGAAATCTGCAGTAAATTTCCGTATAATTTTGACAAAGTGTTTTGTTTGCACATTCTAAAGTCAACATAAACGAAATCACTGTGTAATCTTGAAACTACACAGTGATTTTACATTTTCATATATATTTAGTTTTTTAGTGCAGTACAGACCACTTCGCCAGCACCGCGACGCGCAAAGAACAATTTGCGCGTCACGAGATCCTTCGGCGGCAAAGCGGCCTGCGGGCGCCGCCTCAGGATGACATCGTTTCTTCTTGCAGGGGCTGCCGCCCCTGCACCCTGCTTTACAAGTGCTAACAATTTTTCTAAATTCTGTCAACTTTTAGTTGAGACAAGGTACTACAAGCTCGTACTATTATTTTACTAATTCCTTTGCTTCTTACTCGTACTGTTGAAATTTAATAAAACTGAAGTGGCTGCTTCATTTCGCTTAATGAAGCAGCCACTTTTTGTTATATTAATCGTTATCAGCGAGCATAAATGCCTTCTCACCGCGCTTGCGGACTTCCTCTTCGGGGATTCCGAGCTCGCGGGCAAGGATCTCGATGATCAGAGGCGAGCAGAAGCCGCCCTGGCAGCGTCCCATTCCCGCGCGAACACGGCGCTTGACGGCGTCGAGTGTTCTTGCGCCGACGGGACGGCGGATTGCCTGAAGGATCTCGCTCTCGGTAACCTGCTCGCAACGGCAAACGATCTTGCCGTAAAGCGGATCTTTCGCGATGAGGGCATCCCTTTCGGCGTCATTCTTATCTGCAAAGCGGACGATTCCGCGGCGTGTTCTGATCCAGCCGATCTTTCTCTCGAGAACGAGTCCCGCTTCCTGCATCTCGTGCGCGATATATTTTGCAAGAGCAAAGCTTGCGGTCAGACCCGTCGAGCGGACGCCTGAGATACCGACGTAGCCGAGTGCCTTCTTGGAAACGACGATATTGTAACCCTCGGGCTCACGCGCGGGACGCGCGCCGACGAACTGCGCGATGGTATCCTCGAAGCGAAGTCCGGGAACCATCTTGAGCGCCTGCTGACGGACCGATTCAAGTCCCTCGCGGGTGGTCATTCTGTCGGTCTTGTCCTCAACGTCATCGGCGGTGGGTCCGACGATCATATTGTTGTCAACCGTGGGAATAACGAGAACTCCGCGGGTCTTCGCGCTGGGAACAGAAGAAATGATGTGCGAAACCTTCACGGGAGTATTGTGGCTGAAAACGAAAAACTCGCCCTTGCGGGGGTGAACGGTGAAATCGCACTCGTCAACCATCTTTGCGATAACGTCGCAGTAAAGTCCCGCGCAGTTAACGACCCATTTAGCCTCAATGTCGCCCTTGGAGGTAACGACTTTCTCTACTCTGCCATTCGAAGTGCAAATGTCCTCAACCTTGCAGTCAAGCATAAACTCAACGCCGTTTTCGGCTGCGTTTTCAGCCTCTGCAACAACAACGAGAAACTGGTTTACCTGGCTGTCGCGAGGGCTGTAGATACCGCCGAGGATCTCGGGATTGAGAGTGGGCTCCATCTCGAGGATATCCTCTTTGGGAAGAAATTCATAATCGTAAACACCGTTTTGGAAAGCTCTTGCGAGAAGACCGGGCACGTTCTCCATCTGCTCGGGATAAAGGACGGGAGCAATGCTTCCGCAATGGATGATCGGAATATCAAGGTCGCGGCAGATGTTGTCGACCATGCTGTGAGAAATGGTACGGATCTTGCACTCGAGAGTGCCGACGGGCATTGTTGCGCTCGTAGAGGTCAAGCCGCTGTTCGACTTCGATGCGTCGCCGCCGACGTCGTCGTTTTTATCGCAAACGATGACCTTGATCTTATATTTTGAAAGCTCGCGCGCCAGCGCAACACCGACAGCGCCCGCTCCGATAATCAGTACGTCTGTTTTAATCATCGTTTAGTCCTCCTTTTTGTCTAGGCTCATACAAGTCACAAGATCGACACCCGTTCCGAGCAGATCGGCGATAACCGTCTGTCCGCAGGTTGCGGGAGCCTCGAGAGTGACCTTTTTCACCTCTTCAGCGCAAGCAAAAAGCATATCCTTCGGTATGGGAGCCGAAGTGCGGACGGGCATTCTGCGGCGAGCGGCGCCCTTGATGGCGACCGACGAGGTGAACGTACGCTTCGGGTCGAAGCATTCGTTAATGCAATATTCAACGCCGCGCTTGCAGCGGTTGCCGCTGAGCTTGACGTCATCCTTTGAAGTATATTCGGCAACAACTTCGCAGCCGTTGGGGCAAACTGTGCAGGTTATGATCTTTTTCATGCCAAAACCTCCTTGTGAGACGCGCTGACAACAACTTCGCCCTCAAGTCCCGCAAGTTTATCCTGAGGGATCGTGAGCTTTTCCATAGCTCCGGGGGTGGTCGCAGCAAGCTTTTTACGTGCAAGAATTTCACCGCCGCAGGTTGCAACGAGAGTCGTTTCGCGCGCGGGAACGATGGTGCGGAAGAAAAGGTCTACGTCCGAATCAGCGGACTTATCAATAGTCTGCGGGCAGACGTAACGGATACCTTCGCCCGCCTTGACTTCGGCGATCTCGCCCGAAATGAGCTCGCCTGCGGCATATTTTGCGGCGTATTTGCCCGCCTTTTCGCTCTCGCGGCTGACGTTGTCAACAAGGTCGTTGACGTGAAGCACGTTTCCGCAAGCGAATATGTAGGGGATCTCGGTCTGCATAAACTGGTTGACAGCCGCGCCCTTTGTGATGCCCGAAAGGGAAAGTCCCGATGTGAGAGTCAGCTCGTTTTCGGGGATAAGACCTACCGAGAGAAGCAGGGTATCGCAAGGAATGACCTCTGCCTTATCGAGAATAGGACGCTTGTTTTCGTCAACGGGAGCAACGGTCACGCTCTCAACGCGGTCAACACCCGTGATGTTGACAACGGTGTGCGACAGCATGAGCGGAATGCCAAAATCGTCAAGGCACTGGACCTTGTTTCTCTGCAGACCCGCAAGGAAGGGCATAAGCTCAACGACAGCCTTGACCTTCGCGCCCTCAAGGGTAAGGCGGCGCGCCATGATCATTCCGATGTCGCCGCTTCCGAGGATGACGACCTCTTTGCCGACCTTGTGGCCGTAAATGTTTATCAGCTTCTGTGCAGTTCCCGCGGTATAAACGCCCGAGGGACGGCTACCGGGAATGACGAGATTTGCACGGGTGCGCTCGCGGCATCCCATTGCAAGAACCAGCGCGCCGAAATTGATGTGAACCACACCGCTCGTATTGACGCATACGAGAGTTTTTTCACGGATCTCAAGAGCCGTGGTTTCCGTGAGAAGGTCGATTCCCTCCTCCTTTGCCTTGTCGGCAAAACGCTCGGCATATTCGGGACCTGTCAGCTCCTCGCCGAAATACTGCAGACCGAAGCCCGCGTGAATGCACTGTTGGAGAATTCCGCCCGCGCGGATGTCGCGCTCGACCAGAAGGACGCGCTCGGCGCCGTTCTGCTTTGCGGAAACAGCCGCCGCAAGTCCCGCAGGACCCGCACCGACGATCGCAACGTCATACAAGTATTCTTTCATATCTTGTACCTCTCAAAATTATGATGAGATAATTATATCTCAACAATTTTCAAAATACTATTGCCAATCTTGTTACTTTGTTGTATAATATTGCTGTTATGAAATTTTAATTGCACGAAACGGAAAATGTACCGTATTTTCACTCAAAAAATCCCCGAGCTTTTAAGTCTCGGGGATTTCATTATAAAACGTATCAGTCGCAGCAAACGTCGGGTTTAACGGGAGCTGCGGGCTTGGGTGCTTCGGGAGTTACGTTGCCAAGTCCTGTGGTTTCGGTGAAAACAGCGTTCCTCTTGACCATTTCAACGGTATCGGTGGGAACGATAAGCTTCGACGCAGTTCCGTTAGACATTTCAACAAGTGCCTCGTATCTCTTAAGCTCAATGACTTCGGGAGTGGGGCAAGCCGCCATAATTGCGCGAAGACCGTCTGCCTCTGCCTGCTTCTGAAGAAGTACGGCGCGAGCTTCACCCTCTGCTCTCGCAATGCGTGCATCTCTTTCACCCTCTGCGGCAAGGATCATTGCCTGCTTGTCACCCTCTGCACGAGTGATAACCGCCTGCTTGTGACCCTCCGCTTCAAGAAGAGTTTCACGTCTTGCACGTTCTGCCTTCATCTGCTTTTCCATAGATTCGCGGATATCAGCAGAAGGAGTGATATTTCTGATCTCAACGCGGGTAACTCTGATACCCCATTCGTCGGTAGCTCTGTCAAGGCTTTCCGTCATCTTTGCGTTGATGCTGTCACGTGAGGTAAGAGATTCATCGAGGGTAAGTTCACCAACGATGTTACGAAGAGTAGTGGTGGTAAGGTTTGCAAGTGCCTCAACGGGATTTGCGGCACCGTAAGCATAAAGCTTGGGGTCAAACGTCTTGTGATAAACGACCGCATCAATGGTGAGGGGTACGTTATCGCTTGTGATAACGTTCTGAGGAGGCGTGTCAAGAACCTTCTCCTTTGCGGTAGCGCGAGCAGTGATCCTGTCGATACCGAAGGGAGCAAGAAGATGAAGTCCTGCACTCCAAATTGTATGGAATTTTCCAAGACGTTCGATAACGTAGGATTCGGTGTGCGGAACGACCTTAAGACACGTGATCAAAAGGACTAAAACGATAACAACTCCAATAATAAGAAACGGCATAATATTTCTCCTTTTCGTTTTTTGAAAAACTAATGTTTTTCGATTGATATCATTATATCATACAATCAGATGAATGTCAATACCTTTCATAAAAAAGATAACAAAATTTTCATTCCCACAATTTTCAAAATACTATTGCCTATTCGGGCAATTTGTTGTATAATATTGCTGTAACATAAAATATCTGGAGAAAATGAAATGAGTGAAAGCTTAACGAGAATATGCTACGATGCCGATCCATACTGCCGCGTGCATCACACGGTCGGGTATGCTGAAGAGTACGCGCTGATGTCGCAGTTTCACTATGATACCTCGCTGATCCTCCTTCTGTTTCTGCGCGGACACGGCGAGATCAGGATCGAGGGCCGCCTTTACACATTTGGCGCGGGAGATATGATAATCCTCAACCCTTCCGAGCTCCACAGTTGTACGATTGCCGAAGGCGAGACTTTTGAGCGCATCTCGCTTCATATCAGCGAAAACATTTTCGACGGATTCGGCAAGGGTATCGACGGACTGTTTGCGGCATTTTACCAAAAGAAACGCGGCGTTGGAAATCTCCTTCACGCCGAAAGACTTCGCGCTATCGGCGGAGATCGGCTTATGAAAGAGATCCTCGCACACGCAGCGGGAAACGGAGTTGCCGATCCCATCCTTTTGCGCTGCAAGGCTATCGAGCTTCTTGCCGCGATAAACGAAGCTGTCGACGGGCAAGAGCCCACCGACGAATCGCCGCGCATCGAAAATGAGCTTATCCTTGAAATTCTGCAGTATCTCAACACTCACTATTCCGAGGACATTTCGCTTTCCGACGTAGCGGACAAATTCTATCACAGCAAATACCACGTTTGCCACCTTTTCCGCGAGCAGGTCGGCATCACGATGCACGATTATCTCGCCTTGCGCCGCATCCACCTCGTCAACGACCTCATCCGCCGCGGCGACCCGATTTCCGAGGCGTGCTTTTCGGCGGGATTCAGAAATTATTCCAACTTCTTCAGGCTTTACAAAAAACACACGGGAATGACCCCGCAGGAGTTCAAAAATTCGATCGGCAAATAACCGTTGTTGACACCCATACGATTTTATGTTAAAATAATGACAGAAAGGCGATATTTTGATATGTTTTCATGTGACACAATAGTAATCAACTCGCGCTGTTCCGAATACGGACAGAATATTTTAGCCAAAAACAGCGACAGACCCACGGGCGAGCCGCAGCCTCTTTGCTTCTATGAGGCGAAAGAATATCCCGAAGAGGCAATTCTTCGCACAACATACCTCGACATTCCGCAGGTCAGAAAGACTTACGCCGTCGTCGGCTCGCGCCCTTATTGGATCTGGGGATTCGAGATGGGATACAACGAAAAGGGGCTCATCATCGGCAATGAAGCCGAGTGGTCGCGTATGGAAGCGGAGGCTGAGGACGGTCTTCTCGGAATGGATCTTCTCCGCCTCGGGCTTGAGCGCGCCGCAACGGCACGCGAGGCGATCGAGGTCATCACAGAACTTCTGAAAGAATACGGTCAGAAGGCAAGCGCAAGTAAGCTCATAACAAGATATTACGAAAACTCCTTCATCCTCGCCGACCGCAGTGAATGCTGGGTTCTTGAGACCGCTGGTCGCGAGTGGGTCGCGCGCGAAATCAAGGATATGCAAGGTGTATCGAATTGCTACTCTATCGGGAAAGAATTTGATATAGCATCCGAACACCTCGTGGATATTGCCCGAGAAAAACGTTGGCTCTCGCCGGGCGAGGAGTTCGACTTTGCCAAGGCTTACACGGGTCACGTGCCAAATCTTTCGGGCGGAACGCAGAGATATCGCAGATCGAACAAGCTACTCGCACAGAGCAAGATTCACAGCTTCCCCACTCTCGCCGCAATTCTGCGCGATCACCACGAGGACGAGCTCATCGCACCGCGTTTCGGCGCAACAAGCGCGATTTTCGTGTCGCTTTGTATGCATTTCTGCGATTGGGGCAACAGCGAAACGTCTGCTTCCCTTCTCGCTCGCTATGACGATGACCTCGGAGTCATCGCCCGCTATGCACCCGCGCAGGCTTGCCTTTCGGCGTATATCCCCGTTTATATGATCTCTCTGCCCGAAAAGATGCAGACTGCGGAGAAAAAGTTCGACAAAAACTCGCTCTGGTGGCAGGTAAAACGCCTCGGTCTTCTTGTCGCGGTCGATGAAGAGCACTTCGCAGAAGACATCAGACGTGAGCTTGCCGACCTTGAACAAATCTTCGAGAATCTTGCCATCCAAGGCGAATCGATTGCCAAAAGGCTTGTCAAAGAAGGTTCTGCCGACGAGGCAAAAGACATTTTGAAACAAGTGACCGATTCCTGCACGGGATTGCTTTACGATCTCGCCAAGAGAGAAGCCGACCGCCTTGCGGAGATAGTCAAAGCTTCGGGCGGACTTTACGGCAGACAGAAGGAAGCCATCGAAAAATACATTGAATATTCGGAGATCGATCTCTTTTAATAAGGCGGTGAAATTATGATCTTTTCATTACCGAAGGAAGGCAAAAAAGCCCTTTCACTTCCGCATTTTCCGACCAAAGCTCAGGCTTTCATTTTCAGAGCTTACGAATACGTTCCCGCAAACAAAATAGCTGAAATCCTCGGCACGACCGAGGAAAACGTCATCCGCGCGGCGCAGGATATGGGACTCCCCGACTATGCGCCCGGCAACATCTGGCTCGAGCGCGGATATATCACCATCATCCGCAGAATGTGGCATATTCTGCCCTATTCACAGCTTCTCGAGCTTCTCGGAATGACCGAAGGAGAACTTGCGCTCATTCTCAAAGAAGAGGACTTCCTTGCCGAAAAGCTCCGCGACAAGCCGATATGCGAGCCAGTCCGTTGGCGTGAGCTTACCGACACGGAAAAACAGCAGACTGCGAAGATCAAGGAATTGATACAGACCGTGGACGTTTCAGGTAAGAGAGCGTTTGAATTCGAATACAGCGTACCCAAGATCAACCGCGAGGGCAAAGAGGTCTTCAAAACCCGAATGATCTATGCCTTTTCGGGTCTTTATCAGCACGCTTTTGACGTGCCGAGCGAGGTATACCTGCCCGACGAGCAGCTTGCGGCATACCGCGATCTCGGTGTCAACGGAATCTGGACGCAGGGTGTGCTTTCGGGACTTGTCGAATTCCCATTTGAGCCCTCACTTTCAAAAGGTCACGAGGAGCGTCTTGCGCGTATGCGCGAGCTGACCGAGAGGCTTGACAAATACGGGATCAAGCTCTATCTTTACATAAACGAACCGCGTTTCATGCCGCTTTCCTTCTTCGAAAAGCATCCCGACATACGCGGTCATATCAGAGGCGACGGAGCCTCGCTCTGCACCTCAACCGAAAAAGTGCGGAATTATCTGCGCGATTCCATTGAAAAGATCTGCCGCGAGGTACCTCTGATCGGCGGTTTCTTCACCATCACTCGCTCGGAAAACCTGACCAACTGCTATTCTCATTCGGGCGACGGAAATGTCGAATGCCTTTGCCCGCGATGCAGCAAGCGGAGCGCACCCGAGGTCATCTCGGAGCTCATAAACACCATTGCCGAGGGCGCACACAGCGTTTCGCGCGACATCAAGATCTTCGCATGGAGCTGGGGATGGCGCGGATTCAACGAGGAGATCATCCGCCGTCTTTCAAAGGACGTCATCCTTCTCTCGCAAAGCGAGCTTGACGTGCCTTTTGAGATCGGAGGAGTAAAAGGACGGGTCATTGATTATTCGATGAGCATTCCGGGTCCCGGTGAGCGCGCAAAAAGAGAATGGGCAGTCGCCAAGGAAAGCAGCCACGCGGTCGGCGCAAAGGTGCAGATCAGCACCACCTGGGAGGCATCGACCGTCCCCGCGATTCCCGTTTCGCCCTTGATAGACGATCACATCCGCGCTCTGCGCGATGAAGGTGTTGAGCATCTTCTCTTAAGCTGGACACTAGGCGGCTACCCCTGCAACAATATTGCAACTGCCGCAAAATACTTCTATGAGAATGCGAATGTCAATTTCCCGACCCGCGAAGCCGAAAAGCTCTTTGCCGAGGCATTCCTCGAATTTCCTTTCCATATCAACACTCTTTATAAAGGTCCGCAGAACGCGGGGCCGTCGAGCCTTCTCTTCCCGACTCCCTCGGGCTATACTGCAACGATGACGGGCTTTGCCTACGACGATCTTGAGTCGTGGCGCTCGATCTATCCCGTTGATATTTTCGAGGATCAGTTCCGCAAGCTCTGCGAGGGTTGGGAAAGGGGTCTTGATTTGATCGATGAAGGTGACGAAAGCGAGGTCGCGGTTATGGCTCGCGCGGCCTATTGCATCTTCAAGTCATCCTATAATCAGATCAGATTCATCCGCGCCCGCGACGCATGCCGCTTCACAGATGCGAAGAAGATCGCAGAGGATGAGGAGCAGATCGCCCGTCTGATGCTCGCGCAGATGAACAAAAATGCCGCCATCGGCTACGAAGCGGCAAATCACTATTATTTCTCAAAGGGACAGATCGTCGAAAAGATACTCAATTGCCGTCACACGGCAGAATTTTTCGCTGAAAGGAATTAAAAAATGAAGCTTAAATATTACGGAACCGGCGCGGGCTATGGGCTCCCCGAGGTATTTTGCGATTGCCGCATCTGCCGTCACGCAAGAGAAAACGGTGGCAAAAATATAAGAACGCGCTCGATGGCTCTGCTTGACGGTTGCCTTGCCATCGATCTCTCGGTCGATACCTTTCATCATTGTGCATTCGCGGGGCTTGATATGCGAAAGGTGAAGCACGTGCTCATCACACACAACCACCACGATCACTTCTTCACCAGCGATCTTTTCAGCCGCGTGCGCGGTATGACAGAGCCCGTCAATTTCTATCTCAGCGAGGAGTCGGGAAAGGGTGTCCGCGCCACCGTTGAAAAGCACAAGGCAGATTTTGCCGCAGGCACACGCGACCCGAAGGCGTGGACTCTTGCCGAGGTCCATACGCTTGAATACTACAAGACAGTCAACATCCTCGGCTATAAGGTCACTCCCCTCCGCGCGCGCCACGTCGCCGCACTCGATCCGATGATGTTCGTCATCGAAAAGGACGGCAAAAGCATCCTTTGGGCGCACGACACGGGGCTTTTCCACTCCGACGCGATCGAGTGGATAAAGAATTCGGGAATCGTATTTGATTTTGTTTCAATGGACTGCACACTGAAGCGCGGCGCGCAGATTACCAAATCGCATATGGACCTTGATTGGTGCATCGAAACGGCAAATATGCTCCGCGAAAACGGCAACGCCGACGAAAACACAAAATTCGCCCTCAGCCACATCGGACACCTCGTCGACCGCACGCACGACGAGCTCACCGCAGAAGCGGCGGAGTACGGAATTACCGTGGCTTACGACGGAATGGAAATTGAGTTTTAAGCTTTGAAAGGGAAGGAGCAATTAATGGATTCAAATTATTATGAAGTCAAACCTAACAAATTAACCGTAAAGCTTGAAATTTTCGCACTCACCACCGCTATTGCAGTTATTATTCTGCTCCGACATTGGAGTGCATTGATAATTCCGATATTGTTTCTTGTATTATCGATTTTTCACAACAAAACCGACCGTATCCTTTACAATGACAAAGAAGTGATAATCATCGCACCAAACGGCAAACGGTTCTGTTACTCTTGGGAACAGATAGAATCCGCCGAGATAGTTTTTGAAAATGTACGAGGAAGAAGCTCCAACCGTCCGCGTTGGTTCTTGATAATCAGATATTCCTATACTGTAAAAGATAAAACAAAAACCGAAACACTAAAAAAGCTTTATTACTTCTACGACGGAGCTTTCGAATTCGTTGAATATTTCAATTCTATAAAATCTATAAAAGGAAAAACACAAAATGGTAATTAGGAAAATTTCAAAGATCATCGGCGGGCAGGACGGCTCGATTTATAAGAATTATTTATTCCGCTTTTCTTCAAAGGGCGGGTGCTCGGTTTACGATCTTTCCGCCCTCTGTGCAGAGCCTGCGCCCATAGCTGAATTCAAGCTTGACGGTTCTGAACTTATAGTACCGCACAGCAATTCCGTTGTTTTCGGCAACGAATTTTTCGCGCCCGGGGATGAATTTCCGCTGCTTTACAGCAACGTATACAATAATTACGCCAAAACCGAGGACAAGCGCGTCGGCATCTGCTGCGTTTACCGCCTCTTGCGCGAGGGTAACGCTTTTTCGACCAAGCTCGTTCAGCTTATCAAAATAGGCTTTACCGATGATCGCAGTCTTTGGAGATCCTCCGGTGACGTCGAGGACAAACGCCCCTACGGCAACTTTGTCGTTGACACCGACAAAGATCAGCTTTGGGCGTTCGTTATGCGTGACGGCGCGATGCAAACAAGATATTTTGCCTTTGATCTTCCCAAGCTTGCGGAGGGCGAGATCGGTGCTTCGGGCGTTCGTGAGGTCACCCTCACGACAGATATGATCAAGGAATACTTCGACACGCCATATCACAATTACGTGCAAGGCGCGGTCTGCCGCGAGGGTAAGATCTATTCGGTCGAGGGCTTCGGCGAAAAGATCCACCCCGCACTTCGCATAATCGACACCGTAGAAAAGCGTCAGCTTCTCCACTTCGATTTCTTCGATGCCGGTTACACCGACGAAGCCGAGCTGATCGATTTTTACGGTGATCGCTGCATCTACGGCGACCATATTGGCGATTTGTTTGAATTGATACTATAAAAAAGCGCCGCAGGCTCCAAAACGGAGCCTGCGATTTTTTCATTAAAGAATCTTATGCGTAAGTCTGTTTGCGGTGCACATCTTGCCGTAGCAGTTGTTTGAACCGTTCGGGACGACGCCTTCGAGGAGCTCGAATGCAAGCTCGGGGATCTCGTCGATCTTGCCGCTGGTGTAATCAAGCAGACGGCGGCGGCAGGAATCGGTTCTGCGGAGAAGACCGCCGAGACGGATGTCCTGAACGTCAAAGCCCGTGGGCTTGTTCTCGATGTTCCACTGCTTCTCAAATGCGAGAGCGAACTTTTCGATAAGCTTATATGCCTTTACGTAGTCCTTCTTCGCAAGCTCGCGGAGTTCATCCTTATCGCCCGCAAGATATGCGGCGCGGGTGCGGATTCCGAGGTCGTACTTAACCGCAAGTGCATCGGCAAGCTTTGCCGCGCTGTCGAACATATATGCCCAACGGCGGTACTTTCTCGCGTAGCCGTGCCACTCGTCGGCAACAGACTCGATATACTCCTTCTGATTGGGAAGAAGTCTGATATCGTTGAAACCGTTGAAATAGTCGTTGAAGAGAACGAGCTTTGCGGTCGCGTCGTTTCTGCTTGCCTTGCTGACGATGCCATTGAGTTTGTCAAGCGACATAAACGCATCGTAATCCGCGCCGAAGATACGGCGGAAGCCGCGGCGGATCTTTTCCTCGTCATCGTTGCCCCTTACGTACTCGGCAAGGTTATAGAGTGTGGGCATGATCGCGTAGCGCGAGCACTCGTGGCCGTCGTCGCCCCACATAGTTACGAAGATATTCTTTACCTTGTGCTTGCGGCAAGCGTCGATCGCGTAGTGCATCGACAAAATGGAGAATCCGTTCATCGGCAGGAAGCCTCTCCAGGTCCAAGCGCCGCCCGCGAACCAGGTCTTGTTTGAAAGCTGCTCGTGGTTGTAGAGCATATTGTCATAAGCTTCCTCGTTGTCGCGGTAGTAGTCCCAATAAACGGGGATAACGTCCTCGGGCACAGCCTCGATGACTTCCTTGGGCATCTCGCGCTTGGGGGTATAGTAAGCATTGCCGGGGTTGATCGAGCGGAAGAACATATCCGACCACATCATCGGCTCGAAATCATATTTGCGAACGATCTCGCATACGTTTGCGAGATGGCGCTTGATGATCGAGGTGGGATGCTCATAGCCGTGAAGATCCATGAACTTACCGCGGCCGAGAGTCCAAGCCTCGTCCATACCGATGTGGAGGCGGCTGCTCTTGAAGCACTCACGGCAGGACTTGATTACGTTCTCGATGAACTCATAGGTGCGGGGATCGTCAACGAGCATTGCGTCCTCGTTGTCGATCGGAACCTGCTTCCACGGAACGAAGCCCTGAAGATGTGCAAGGGTCTGAATGCAGGGGATCAGCTCGATGCCGAGACCCGATGCATATTCGTCAAGCTCGATGAGCTCTGCCTTGGAATATCTTCCGCGCATATAGCCGAGATAGGGCTCGCCGTCGACCTCGTAGGTGTCCTCGGTATAGAGCATTACGCAATTGTATCCCATCTTTTTGAGATAGCCGAAATAAGTCTTGAGCGACTCGACGCTCATAACGGCGTTGCGCGACATATCAAGCATCACGCCAAGAGTTTCATAATTTTTCTTTTTCATTTTCTTCCTCCGTCGGAGTATTTTATTGGGTTCATTATATCATAAAAAGCCGCGATTTGCAATAGAATTTGCAAAATTAACCAAAAACTAAAACCGTCAAAGTTCATTTCCTTTTAAAATTATTACACAATTATTCTCTAAAGCTATTGCTTTTTCCTGAAAAATGGTGTATAATTATGCCCGGATGTTCGCGAGCGCGAACAAAAATGCAGTATTAGTCTATTCGCGATTGCGAATAGCAGAAAAACATTTACTATTCGCGATTGCGAACAGGAGAAAAATGAATTATATTACGGTTAAAGAAGCAGCTGAAAAATGGGGTGTTTCGCCAAGGCGAGTGCAGATCCTCTGCTCACAGAACAGAATCCCCGGAACCGTTCGTTTCAGCAACAGATTAATGATCCCCTCCGACGCCGTCTATCCCTCAAAGGATGACGTCAAGTCCGGAAGTGTACCCTTCCCAAGAAAAACGCCCTTCCTATATATGAGCGATCTATACAGCCGCCCGGGTAGCGCCGAGGAAAGCATTGCCGCGCTTGCGGATAACTATGAGGCGCAAGTGCTCTTTGCTGCCGAGATCGCATATTCGCGTGGAGAGATCGACAAGGTTTATGAAAGCGCAAACTATCTCTTGAACCATCATTCAGGATTCTATTCTACGATCTCCGCAGGAATGCGGCTTGCTCTTTGTGCCATTTGGCGCGGCGACCTTGAGATGTGGCGCAGAGCGAAGATACACATCGTAAGCGCACCCGCGAAGGATGATATGGACAGAGATATTATCTCTTTTTCCATCACAGCCGTCGACAGTATGCTTTATAACACTTCATCATTCCCCGAATGGTTCAAAATCGGCTGTTTTGAACCGCTTCACAGGGATTCTTTGCCCGCAGCGAAGGTCTTTTACGCAAAATTCCTTTATGCAGCTGCGTATGGCGTTGCAACCAAACAATTCGAGGTTGAAGGTATTCAGGGACTGACCTTAATGTCAATATTGCCCGCAACCATTGAGCCGATGATCTCTCAGGCAATGGCAGATAACTCAATAATTGCAGAAATATACCTGAGAATGACCTGCGCAACGGTTTACCACAACAGCGGAAACCGAGAACAAGCAATAAGGCATCTCGACCGCGCAATCGCGCTTGCCCTGCCCGACAGGCTTTACGGACTTCTTGCGGAGTATTGCAGAGCCCTCGATTCTCTTATCGAACAGAGGCTCTGCCGCGTTGATCCCGAGGCGTGGGAAAAGGTTCGCGAGCTTTATCACATTTACATTGAGGGATGGTCCTATCTCGGCTCAAACGTCCGCGGCAGAACGATCATTCACACGCTCACCCAAAAGGAGCGCGAGGTAGCAAAGCTTGCAGCCTTCGGAATGCAATATGCCGAGATCGCACAGCGCGCAAATATGTCCCTTTCCGGCGTAAAACAGACAATCAAGATCGTCTCTGAAAAGACGGGAATGGACAGAAAAGATTTTGCCGCGATCCTTTGATCTGTACTTTTTCCAACAAAAAAAGTACAAATCTTTTAAAAAAATATGTCTAAAAAAACTTCCTTTCGGTAGTACCGCGAAAGGAAGTTTTTTGTTATAATATTTACCGTTGAAGCAGTCTGTACCACGGAAAGGAGCCATTATGATAACATCATTCTTCCAAAACACTCTTTCTGCGCACAAACAAAACAAAGAAGGCGAGCTCTATAAGATCGTTAATATAAAAGGAAAGATCTTCGAGCTGAGATACGGATACTATGAGGAAATAGACCGCTCCCACAGCGAGCCGGACATTATCTACCCCGATCTGACCGCCGAACCGCAATACACCCCCGACGGACAAAGGATAGTCACTCAGATGCAAGATGCTTGCATTTATTTTAAAGGAAAAAAAGATTCCGAAAGCGATTGCAGTCAATGCGCTCATTTCGAACGCGACAAAGATCTTTTCGGCATCTGCCGATACCAAGCTGCAGATGAGCAGCCGAACAAATAATTTTCACTGATTTCTATTTTTAAGGAGATAAAACAATGCACAAATCATTCATCAAAAGACCGATCTGTTTTCTTCTTTCGCTGATAATGATCGCGGGGCTTTACCCCTTCTCGATCATCGCAGCGAGCAGCGCTGTTCCTATGCCGTTCAGCGCAATGGGAGAAACAAAGACAGCAGACCCTTCGACAATGAACGATTGGGTAAAATACTTCAACTCCGACACCACCGAATACGCGGGCGGTGTCTGGACTGACAAATCGGTATTCACCGATGCCTCGGCATTTGCCGCAAACGGCATCGCACTCAATAAACAGGACGATTTTCTCATCGCCCTCTCGGCAATGGCTTCAAACATAACCGTTGAAGGCATGCAGTATACCCCCACCGACACAATGCTCCTTCTCGACGTTTCGGGCTCGATGGACGACAACGGTCTTTCCGATGAGATGGTTGAAGCAGCCAACGCAAGCATTAAGAAGCTTCTTGAAGGAACAAAATACAACCGCGTCGGCGTTGCGCTTTATTCCGGATCTTCGCAAAGCAGCTCCAACAGCGGCGCCTCCGTCATCATCCTTCCTCTCGGAAGATATACCTCCGCAAGAGGCAACTATATAGTTCATTCGTCCAGAGACGGCAAGAAAATCTCGGTCGGCTCTGACGTTAAAGACGAAAACGGCAGATCAGTGTCGGGCTCAAAAGAGGTTGTCGGCGCAACTTATATTCAGAAGGGCGTTCTGAGCGCTATCGATCAGTTCTCCGCTCAGGCAGGCAATACAACAGTAACCGACCCCTCTCTCGGAACACTCAAGCGTCTTCCCGTAATCGTGCTTATGTCCGACGGTGCCCCCACACTCGGTGACACAGACTTCACCAACCCCGGTCAGTACAATCTCGGAAACGGAAGCAGCGACAATCTTGCATATCTCGGATTCGTCACTCAGCTCACTCTTGCTTATGCAAAAACAAGAATGGAAGCAATTTACGGCGACTCCCTGATCTACACCCTCGGCCTCGGCGTTGGTAGCAACGCTATCGCAAAGAGCGTGCTTGACCCCATGGGATCCTCCACAACCGCCATCAACGATTTCTGGTCCGCTTACAATACCGCTTCCGCGGGCGGAACAATTACGGTCCATTCGGTGATCGACAAGGCAGATCACAGATGGGAAGAAGACGAGGTTATCAATTATAACGTAACCAAGATCTCCACCCCTCTTGATAAGGACTACGTTGAAAAATACATTCAAGTAAGCACCTCGACCGCAGACCCCGGCGCAGACCTTGTCAAAGCGTTCGACGACATCGTAAGACAGATCCAGCTCAAATCCAAGTTCTACCCCACGCTTGTCGAGGGCAACGAGAACCTTTCGGGATACGTAAGCTTCGTTGACAAGCTCGGTAAATATATGGAAGTCAAGGAAGTTAAGGGACTTCTTATCAACAACGTGCTTCACACGGGCCGTTCCTTTGCAAAGCACCTCATCGAGCATCATTCGAACGGCAACATCTCCCTTGATTCCAACGACGTTTGCTATGCCTTCATCGATTCGGTTATGCAACGTCTTAATATCTCGCAGGACGTTGCGCTTTCACTCGTTGCGCTCGCCATTGCCAACGGTCAGCTTTCCTACAATGCAACCGCAAACACATTCAGCAACTATATCGGTTGGTTCTCGGATACAAACGGCAATTTTGTCGGCTTCTGGCACGAGGGTATAGCTAATATCCCCGCAACCGCAACCCACATCAACCGCTCCTACGGCTTCTTCGGCGACACAAATGCCTCGCTCAACATAAGCGACCACGATATGCTTTATGCAACTGTTCGTGTCCGCGAGGAGATCGCTTCGGGATTTGAATCGGTAGCCTTTGCGGTTCCCGCTTCTCTTATCCCCACCCTCACCTACAACGTAACGCTCAACGAATCAGGCGATCCCACCAATATTGCTATAAGCGGCGACACACAGCCCATTCGTCTGGTATATGAGGCCGGCCTTGAGGACGGCATCAACGAAGTCACCGTACAGAGCCTCGTTACCGATGCCGAGTATCTTGCCGAGCACGTGGAAAACGGCGAATATGAATTCTACACCAACAGATTCGACCACGGCGCAAGCGTTACCGCATACGGTACCAACAACACGTATTCGTATTTCACCCCCTCTAAGGAAAACGAAAGATATTACTATCTCTCAGATTCTCCCGTATACTCCGATAAGAACGGCACACTCTACACCGGCGACTCCGCTCCCGCAGAAAACGGTACCTATTACCGCGCGGTGACCGTATACGAAAGCGTCGGCTCGGGATTCGTTAAAAAGACAGTATACGAGCAGATCATGCCCCACGCTCTTTCAAGATCGGGCGGCTCCCCCCTCTATCTTGCAAAGAATTCGGATAACACCTGGTACGTAAAAACCGGAACCGCACATAACTACGTCGAGGGCAGCGAGGTCCTCAAGAACACCAACGTTACCGGCTCTGTTAATTACTCCTATCACCCCTTCGTCGATGCACGCAACAGCTATATCGTCGGCGCAGTTCTCGGAAACAACGGACGCCTCGTCCTTACCCCCGCAACCGGCATCAAGGTAACAAAGACCGTCGAAGCGGCAAACACCGATCCGAACGCTCCCACCACCTTTACCTTTGTTGTCACCAACAAGACAAATGCAGCAGACAGCTCTGTTTACAAGACCTATCACGTTGCCGCAAACGGAACAGTCACCGAAGGAATTATCGCATTTGCAAACGGTGAGGCTTCCTTCAGCATCAAGGGCGGCGAGAAGTTCTACGTTACAGGTATGACCGCAGACAACGTCTTCACAGTCACAGAGGAAGAAACCGCCTACTACTTCTGTAAGCAGAATAACATCGAACTCACGGTGGTTTCCAAATCACTTGTAAGCGCAGATTTCATTAACACCGCGCGCGGAAAGGGTAACCTTACCGTTGCAAAGGAAGTTGCTCACAACTTCGGCACACACTACGCGATTCCCGAAGGTAAGACCTTCAATTTCGAAGTAACTCTCGAGGGCATCGGCATCAGCGGCAAGACTTTTGAAGCTAAGCACTCGGGCGACTCAACAGTTACCGCCATTACTGTCGGTAACGACGGCAAGATCGCGTTCTCGCTCAAGCATAACGAAGAATTCGAGATCTATGGTCTCCCCGAAGGAACCAAAGCCGTTGTCGCAGAGCTTGACCCCGGCGCGGGATTCACTTCCGCATATTATGAAAACAACACCCTCGGCGACGGCGCTATCACCGTTCGCAAGGATGCCATTGAAGTCATCAAGGTAGTCAACGAATATAAACCCGCAAAGGTCGACCCCGTAAACATCACCGTCAGCGGAGCCAAGACCCTTGAGGGCAGAGATTGGAGCGCGGAAGATGAATTCGTCTTCGTTCTCCAGAAGCTCAATGAAGACGGCACAACATGGACCGAGCTCGGCACAGCCTCTGTAAAGGGAACGGATACCTCGAAGGAATTCAACTTTACCAACGTGTTTGCAAATGCCGTTTATGACAAGGCAGGCACCTACTATTACAGGATCACCGAAAAAGAAGGTTCCATGATCGGTATGAGCTATGACCGCACGGTTCACGCTTTTACGGTTATAGTCGGCGATGCTGATATGGACGGCAAGCTTGAGATCACGGAAGTCAGCGCCGAAAGAGAAAGCGTTGCGGTAAGCTTCAATAATTCCCGGTGGAACGTGACCGCCAACTTCAAGAACGTTTATGATCTCAAGGGCACAACAGCCTCTATTGATATCACCAAGCTCATCACCAATGAAAGCGGAAGCCCGCTTGCTCTTCTTGCAGGCTTCAGATTTGAGCTTTACGAGGGCGATACACTCGTTGCTACCTCCGAGCCCACTACCGACAGAGGCTTCACCAGACTCAACCTCACCTTCAATGCAGCAGGTGAGCACACATACACACTCAAGGAAATCATCCCCGCCGCAATTCCCGCGGGTTGGACTTACGACTCAAAGGAAGTTACACTCAAGTTAAGCGTAACCGCCGATGCAACCGCAGGTACTCTCGTTGCAAAATTTGCAGACACGGGCACAAGCACAGCATCCGCTACTTTCACGAACGTCTACTCCCCCGCCTCCGCTTCTCTCACCCTTGACGTAAGAAAGGCACTCACCGGCAGAAAGCTCGCCGACGGCGAATTCAGCTTTGAGATCCGCGAATCGAACGGCACCAAGGTGGCAAGCGGCACAAACGACGCAAACGGCAAGGTGACCTTCGATAAGGCACTTACTTTCAGCAAGGTCGGCGTGTATCATTATGAGGTTGTCGAAACCTCCTCTGACGGCAAGGGAGTCACCTCCGACAAGAGCCCGCGCCGGGTAACAGTCACGGTAGTTGACAACGGCGGATCTCTCTCGGCAAGCTACGTTGTTGAATCCACCGCAGAAAACTATATCGTATTTACCAACACCTACACCGCACAGCCCGCAAAATACATCTTAAGCGGCAAAAAGATCCTCGAAGGAAGAGCTCTTCTTAATGCAGAGTTCAAGTTCACTCTCACCGCCTCCGACGGTGAGGGCAAGGTTGCGGCAGGCGCGCAGTCCTATACAGTTGAAAACCGTCTTGACGGCTCCTTCAGCTTCCCCGAGCTTGTATTCACATCTGCAGGCGACTACTTCTACGTTGTAAGCGAAGTGAACGATTCCGCTGTTCCCGGCGTAAAATACGACACCTCGAAATACATCGTTAAGATCACAGTCAAGGATAATCTTGAAGGTCAGCTCATCGCAGAAGCTCCCGTTATTCATATTGCGGGCAGCGGAATTGCAGATGCGATCACATTTACCAACGTCTATACCCCCGCTCCCGCAAGCGCAGACGTTTCAGGTGATAAGATCTACGAAACCATGATAGACGGCAACGTTGTCGGCAAGGAATTCGGCGCGAATGCTTTCTCCTTCAGCATCTACGAATCGAACGCAGAATGGGCTGAAAACGGAAAGCTCATCGAAACCGTTGCAAACGATGCTTCGGGCAAATTCTCATTCAAACCCCTGAACTTCACTGCAGCAGGCGAATACTACTACGTCGTCAAGGAGCTTCACGGCGGACAGACGATCAATGGAGTAGTATATGACGGTGCGGTGTTCAGAATCAGAATCGAAGTCAAGGACGACGGCAACGGCAAACTCTACACCGTTGTTCACAAGACCGACAAGAACAACATTCCCACCGAATCGATCACGTTCAAGAACAGCTACGTTATCACCTCAAGTGCAGAGATCACTCTCACCGGCATCAAGATCCTCAAGAACAAAGATCTGGCGGCAGATATGTTTGAATTCGCTCTTTATAAGGCGGACGAAAACCAAAATATCACTGATGCCACCCCCGTTGAGGTAGTAAAGAATAACGCCTCGGGCGAGTTCACCTTCTCGCGTCTCGTTTTCGACGGTAAGGACGGCCACCGTGGAGCGGGAACCTACTACTATATCGTTAAAGAGGTTGCCGGCACTCTCGGCGGGATCACCTATGATACCCAGCAGTATTTCATCAAGATCACCGTCACCGATAACAACAGCTCTCTTTCCGCCACCGCCACGGGCGCAGACAACATTGTTTTCACCAACACTTATAACACCGAACCCGTTAAAGTAACATTGAGCGGAAAGAAAACCCTCGCCGGAAAGACTCTCGGGGCGGACGAATTCAGCTTTGTTCTCTCCCACGTAGGCGGCACTTACACCGAAACCGTCAAGAACACGGCAGAAGGCGGCTTCACTTTTGCAGAGCTCACCTTCGATAAAGCAGGTACTTATACCTACGAGATCTCCGAGGTTATCGGCTTTGCGGGCGGCGTTAAATATGATGACACCAAGTATACCGTAAAGGTAACCGTGACCGACAATGGCGAGGGCAAGCTCATTGCTCAGGTTGAAGGCGCAGAAAGCATCATCTTCAATAACGCCTACAGCACCGAAAGCACAGAGATCCGCATAGGCGGAACCAAGCAGCTTCTCGGCAGACCTCTCGTATCGGGCGAATTCGAATTCGTCCTTGAAGGCGAGGGCGTGAGCAAGACCTCCAAGGTTAATGCTGACGGAAGCTTCGCTTTCGACGCGATCTCCTACACCAAGGCGGGCACCTACAAATACACCGTCAAAGAAGTAAAGGGCAGCATCGCAGGCATCACTTATGATGAAACCGTCTATAACGTCACAGTCGAAGTAACCGACAACGGCGCGGGCAAGCTCGTTGCCAAGGTAACGGGTGCGGACAGCATCAAATTCACCAATAAATATAAGGCAAATGAAGCCGAGATCATCTTCAGCGGCAAGAAGGAGCTTTCCGGCCGTCCTCTCAAGGCGGGCGAATTCAGCTTCACTCTCGTTGGCGCGGAGGACGGCGTTAACGAAACGGTTCAGAACGACGCAAACGGAAACTTCGTCTTCCATACCGTAAAGTATAACGCTGCAGGAACTTATACCTACACGATCTCCGAAGTCAAGGGCAGCCTTGGCGGAGTAACCTACGACACCAAAGTCTACACACTCACCGTCATCGTCACAGACGACACCGCGGCAGGTAAGCTCGTTGCAAAGATCCAGGAGAGCACTCCCGTAGTATTCAAGAACAGCTATTCGACAGAAAAGGCAACCGCTCAGATCAGCGGTAAGAAGAGCCTTTCGGGCAGAGAGCTCGCCCCCGGCGAATTCAGCTTCGTCATCAGCGGCAACGGAATCAACGAAACTGTGACCAACGATGCAAACGGAAACTTCACCTTCCCCGCTATCGAATACTCCGCTACAGGAGTCTACACCTATACCGTTTCCGAGGTAAATGGCACGCTTGCAGGCATCAGATACGATGAATCCCTGTATACCGTAACCGTAACCGTTACAGACAACGGCGAGGGCAAGCTTACTGCAGAAGTAAGCACAAGCGCACCCATTGTGTTCAACAATGCTTATACTGTTCAGTCCGAAGTTGCGGTTATAAGCGGAACAAAGGAGCTCATAGGCAGAGATCTCAAAGCCTACGAATTCAGCTTCGAGCTTTATAATGCCAAGCTTGAAAATAACAAGTTCGTGGCAGAAGGTCCCGCTATCGGCACCGCGACAAACAACGCAAACGGAGGATTTGCATTCAACGCAATAACCTACACTCAGGCAGGCGAATACGTCTATCTCGTCAAAGAGACCGAAGGTTCACTTCCCAACGTTGAATACGACAAGACCGAATACGTTGTCAAGGTAACTGTCACAGACGTGGAAGCTGTTCTCACAAGCAGGGTTGAGATCTTCGACAACAACGAAAAGTGCGAGAGCATCGTCTTCACAAACCAATACACCGTTGAGGTGGCTACCTACGTCTTCAACGCAAACAAGCGTCTCTTTGGCAGAGACCTCGAGGCAGGAGAATTCACATTCGAAGTCATCGATCAGGTAAACGGCAAGGTTGTAAGCAGTGCCATCAACGATGCAAACGGAAATATCACCTTTGCGCTCAACTTCACCGCCGAGGGCACGTATAACTATTCTGTTAAAGAAGTGAATACCGGCATAGGCGGCATCATTTATGACGGCAGAACTTATTCAATCACAGCAACCGTCACACAGGATGAAAACGGTGTGCTCAGCGTGGCAGTCAGCGGCGATGACAACATCACCTTTAACAACACCTACATTCCCACCAACGCTACAGTTCAGATCTTCGGCTCGAAGACTCTGCTCGGACGCGATCTGGTTGCACGCGAGTTCCTCTTTGAACTCCGCGATGAAACGGGAAGCGTTGTATCCACCGCAACGAACTCGACAAGCGGCGTATTCGCATTTGATGCTATCACATACAGCAAGCCCGGTATCTACAATTACACGGTAACCGAGGTCAACAACGGCATTCCCGGTATCACATACGACCAAAACAGCTTCAAGGTTGCCGTTGTCGTAACCGATAACGGAAACGGCGCGCTGAAGGCAGAGGTTTACGCGCAGAGCGATATCGTGTTTATCAACAGCTACAGTACAACACCCGCAAAGGTTACCTTCAGCGGAATCAAGATCCTTCACGGACGTGCTCTGGGAGAAGGCGAATTCAACTTCGAGCTGAGCTCCGGCAGCGGGAACATCGTCGAGATCGTTACCAACAAAGCTGACGGAAGCATCGACTTCTCCACCCTCACGTTTATGAGTGCGGGCAGATACACCTACACTATCCGCGAGCTTGAGGGCAACCGCAACGAGATCTATTACGATCCTCAGGTCTACAACATCACAGTTATTGTAACCGATGACGGAATGGGCAAGATGGTTGCAACTGTTGAAGGCGCTGAAAAAGTGGTTTTCAACAACTACTACAATCCCTCCCCCGCATTTATAACCTTGAAGGGAACCAAGGTGCTTGAAGGCAGAGAGCTTACCGAGGCGGAATTCAGCTTCGAGCTTAAGACCAAAAACGGCAGACTCATCGAGACAGCGCAGAACTCTGCGGACGGCAGCTTCTCCTTCTCCGCTATCGAATATGATTCGACAGGTATCTATTACTACACCGTAAATGAAGTGATCGGAAACGATAAGGACGTCCTCTATGACGCAACCGTATACGACGTAAAGGTTATTGTGACCGACAACGGTAACGGCAAGCTTGTGGCAAAGGTTGAGAGCGACGGCATCGTATTCACCAATTCCGTAATCACTCCTCCCGAAGAAACCACCGAAGCTCCCGAAGAGACTACGTTGGCACCCGAGGAAACCACAGAAGTTCCCGAAGAAACCACCGGTTCCTCCGGCGAGACCACCGAAATTCCCGAAGAAACTACCGGCACCTCCGGTGAGAACACCGAGACTCCCGAGGAAACCACCGGCACCTCCGGTGAGACCACCGAGGCTCCCGAGGAAACCGCCGGCACCTCTGGTGAGACCACCGAGGCTCCCGAGGACTCCACAGAAACTCCCAATCCCTCGACGGGTGACAGCTCATCGGTTATTATCTGGTTCGGCGCACTTATCATTGCATTCACAGCAACCGCAGGCGCGCTCTTCTCGAAGAAGCGTGAGACCGACAACGAATAAACCGACGCATTCATCCCCTCTCCCACCTCGGATTTCCGAGGTGGGAGATTTATTCATTGACAAAGAAAAGCTTTTATTGTATAATATAATCAACAAATTTCAAGCAGGAGAAATACTATGAAAAGAAAAGGCATCCCGCTTTGGGTGGGAATTCTGATAGTTTCGGTCGCGATCGCAGGCGTTATTGCTTTGCTCGTTGCAGATATTGCAAAAAACGAATGGAAGGTCGACGTCGATCTTTTAATGCGCCCAATAATCATTCTTGCCGGACTAATTCTGACTCTTGTCAAGCTTATAACAAGAAGCGGAGGCTCGAATAAGATCTATGAAAAAGCATACGCCAAGGAGATCGGCAGCGCATTTTCACGTCCCGATACGAAAAAGTATAAGTCCAAGCTCCTCTCTGCTCTCGCGCTTTACAACGATAACAATTACCCTGCTGCCATAAAGACTCTTGAAGCTCTTGAAAAGGTCTGCAATACTGCCGATGACTATTCCGCCGTTCTGCTTTTCAAGGCTCTCTGCTACACCGACAGCGGTAGTCCCGAAGCTGCGGTTGCGGAATACGAAACTCTTCTCAAATACAACGAAAAGCATTCGCAGGCTTGGTCGAATCTCGGTATACTCCATAAAAAGCTCGGTCACAACGACAAAGCGATGGAATGCTACGAAAATGCGGTAAAATATGACTCCAACAACGCTTTTGCATACAATAACCTCGCGCAAGCCTATCTTTCTGATTGCAAATGGGCAAAGGTAATCGAGCCCGCGCAGAAGGCTCTTGAGCTCAAAGACAATCTCTATCAGGCGGATACCGCACTGACGGTTGCATATTTTGCTCTCGGTAAGACCGATGAAAGCAAAAAGCATTTCGAGCACGCCGTGGCTAACGGCGCGAAAGCAGAAAACATTATGCACGTCCTTGACAGCATCTCGAAGGGCATCAACCCATTTGGAGAAAGCGTAGAAGTTCGTGACGAGGTAGTCCGTGCCATCGGATTTATCAAGCGCGACACATCCGCACCGATGGTTGAGGTTCGCCTTCCCGCGCCGAATGACGGAAACAAGAGCCGCTTCGGCGGTGCTTCCGTTGAAAAAGAGGTTCCGCTCGACAGCGAGGGCAACCGAATGTTCCTGCTTGCCGCAGTTTGGTGCTCCGAGGTTCGCGGCGTACCAGATTTTCCCGAGCGCGGAGTTCTGCGGTTCTATATCTCGGGCAACGATTATTACGGACTTGACATAGATGAACCCGCAGTGCAAAAGGATTTTCGCGTTCTTTATGACGAGGACGAAGACAAATTCGACTCCTCGCTCCGTGACGATCCCGAGCTTCCCGACCATTTCCCCGTAAGGCACGCATTCCCCGTTCGCCTTTCTCCCGCGATGGGCAGTATGCTGTCAAGCGACTACAGATTTGAAAACGTTGTCGATGCCGCGCTGAAAAAAGCAGGCCTTGAAAACGGCTCGGATGACCTTGAGGACGCGGAATTCGATCTCATATATGAAGAAAACAGCTACGGCGGTCACCGCATCGGCGGTTACCCTTGCTTCGAGCAGGATGACCCGCGCGACGTGACCGAGGAGCTTCGCAAATACGATACCCTTCTTCTCCAGATCGTCAGCCATACAATGCCCGATGCTTCCGGCAATGAAGAGACTCTCATAATGTTCGGCGACGAGGGCGGATGCCAATTCTTCATCCCCCGCGAAAAGCTCCGCACGCGCGACTTTTCCGACATTATGTATAACTGGGATTGCTATTGATATTGTGGTTTGGATCACGTTTTGTGATCCAAACCATTCTTTTTTATTATTTTTCCTCTTTTTTGCAAAAAGGGGTTGACAAACACATAAAAGCGTGGTATAATTTTATCACTTTAACAAGGTAAAGTGATAAATCACAAAAGTCAAGAAAGAAGGAATTTAATTATGAAAAAACTTATCGCTATACTCATGGCTCTCACACTGCTTTGCACCTCGTTCGTTTCCTGCTCCGGAGGCAGCAGCTACGACGATCTTATGATACTCGACCTCGGTCTTGAACGCGAATATTTCGGAATCGCGTTCCGTTCGGGCTCCGACCTGACAAGAATGGTCGAGGATATCACCCTTGAGCTTATCAACGACGGCACTCTCGCCGATCTTTCGGCAAAGTACGAAGTTGGCGCTGTCGGCAAAGGAGACTACACCCCCAAGGCTGATCCCTGCACCGGAAGCGGCGACTATGATTACGTCAAGGCAAACGGCAAACTCGTTATCGGTATCACCGATTACAAACCCATGGACTACAAGGACGAAAACGGCGAATGGATCGGTTTTGACGCTGATTACGCTCGCGCAGTATGTGCAAAGCTTGGCGTTACCGCGGAATTTAAGGAGATCGAATGGGACTACAAGCTTATGGCGCTTGAATCCAAGGACATCGACTGCGTATGGAACGGCATGACCATCACCGACGCCATTGAGGCTGCTGCAGACTGCACTGCTCCCTATATGTATAACACCCAGGTAGCCGTTATCAAGAAGGCTGACGCAGAAAAGTACAAGACCCTCACCGACCTTCAGGGCGCAAGCATCGCTGCCGAGGGCGGTTCCGCAGGCGAATCTGTTATCCTCTCGGTTGACGCGCTCAAGAGCGGTCTCAAGAGCGTAACAGCACAGAGCGACGCGCTTCTCGAAGTTCTCTCCGGCGCTTCCGATGCCGCAATCGTTGACCTTACACTCGCAAAGGCTCTTATAAATAATTAAGAAAGAAAAATTGCCCGGGGGCTACCCGGGCAATCTTTAAGGATATGGAACAGTTTGTAAATATAACTTTAGACCTTCTGGTCGGATTCGGAGAAACGCTGAAGATATTCTTCGTCACCCTCGCCTTCTCCCTCCCTCTCGGACTCATCATCGCCTTTGGCTCGATGTCAAAGTTCAAGCCGCTCGCGGCATTGACGCGCGGTTTTGTCTGGGTGATCCGCGGAACACCGCTTATGCTCCAGCTCATCACGGTCTACTATGGCCCCGGACTGATCTTCGGTCAGGTGCTTCTCACCTCAACAGCGGCGGTCTACATAACCTTCTCGATCAACTACGCCTGCTATTTTTCCGAAATCTACCGCGGCGGGATCGAGTCGATCTCGAAGGGACAGTACGAGGCGGGTCAGGTTCTCGGTATGACCAAGCGCGAGACCTTCTTCAAGGTCGTGCTCTTGCAGGTCATCAAGCGCATCATCCCGCCGATGTCAAACGAGATCATCACCCTCGTCAAGGACACCTCGCTTGCGCGTGTTGTAACCTACTACGAGCTCATTTACTTCGCACAGAGATACATCAAAAACGCGGGACTTCTCTGGCCCCTCTTCTACACAGCTGTTTACTATCTCGTATTCACCGCACTTCTCACCTTCCTCTTCGGCAAGCTTGAGAAGAAACTTGACTATTTCAACTAAGGAGATCAAAAAATGAATATTCTTGAAGTTAAAGATCTCCGCAAGCGTTTTGGAGATAATCAGGTGCTCAAGGGCATCAGCCTTTCGCTGAAAAAGGGCGAGGTCCTTTCGATAATCGGCTCGTCGGGCGGCGGTAAGACCACGCTTCTGCGTTGTCTCAACTTCCTTGAGATCGCCAACAGCGGCTTGATCACAGTCGGTGGCAAGACAGTTTTCGCAGCCCAGGAGGGTGAAAAGCCCACCATCGCACCCGAAGCACAGCTTTCCTTCGGGCTCGTATTCCAGCAATTCAACCTTTTCCCGCAATACAGCGTCATCGAAAACCTGATGCTCGCGCCTAAACTCCGTGCAAAGAGAATGGGCACAGGTGAGAGCAACGAAGCTATCGAAGCAAGAGCCAAAAGCCTGCTTGCAACCGTCGGACTCACCGAAAAGGCAAACGAATACCCCTGCCGTCTTTCGGGCGGTCAACAGCAAAGAGTAGCTATCGCGCGCGCACTGATGCTCTCGCCCGATATTCTCTGCTTCGATGAACCGACATCGTCACTCGACCCCGAGCTGACGGGCGAAGTTCTGCGAGTTATCCGTTCCCTCAAGGACTCGGAGCGCACGATGATCATCGTCACGCACGAAATGGAATTCGCGCGCCACGTCTCCGATCGCGTCATCTTCATCTCGGACGGAGTCATCGAGGAAGAAGGCACACCCGAGGAAGTCTTCGGCAATCCCAAGAGCGAAAAAACAAAGGCGTTCCTCTCCGCGGGACAGAAATAAAGCAAAGGCTGGTTCGAGAGAATCAGCCTTTTTCGCCCAACGAAAAAGTTAAAAGTTTTGGTCCACCTTTTTCAAAAGGTGGCAGAGCTCGAGACAGAGTCTCGAACTAATGCGAGAGCTTCAGCTCTCGCTTCCGTGCTTCAAAACGGTGAAGCTCTGCTTCTCCGTTTTGGACAGAGTCAACACTTCCCGAATGTAGGGAAGTGTTGCGCTCTGTCACCCGCCGTCCGCAGACGGCGCTCTTTGAAAAACAATAATCAGATAACTATGTTCGTACTTGAAATTTCCTATATTTTATGTTATAATAAATCCAAGAAAGGCGGTGAAGCCATTGCAGACAAAAATCGCGTGTCCCGTTTGCGGAAAATATCAATTTGAAGAAGAATGCGATTACGATATCTGCGAATACTGCGGATGGGAAAATGACAGCTATACTGAAGAAGGCGGGGCAAACACTTTGTCTCTTGAAGAATTCCAAAAACGGTATGAAATGTATCTTGCCCTACGCCCCGATTATAACTGGAAGCATCATGGCTTTCCTAAAATAGCCGACGATGAAAAATGCAGATATTGGCTTGCTACGAAAAAGGATATCGAATCAAGTCACCAATGCGGTTGCTTCTTCTGCTCCAAAGTTTTTGACAGCTCCGAGATTTCGGAATATAGTCAAGAAAAGAATGCATTATGCCCATACTGCGGCGTAGATTCTGTTTTTCCCGACAGCAAGGTCGATATTACACCCGAACTCTTGAAATATATGTATAAAATATGGTTTGAATAAAAAAGCGAGGTAAAATACTATGTTTAACTTTAACAGTGCAGTAGAAAAACACCGCGAGCTGATACTCGCATCCGAAAGATATATCTGGCAAAATCCCGAAACGGGATACAAAGAATTCAAAACCGATGCCTATATGAAGAAGATCTTCACCGACCTCGGCTACGAGCTGACCCCCGCCGAGGGCATCACGGGCTTTGTCACCGTTCTTGACACGGGCAGACCCGGACCCGAGGTTCTTGTTCTCGCCGAGCTTGACTCGATAATCTGCCCCCAGCACCCCGAATGCGACAAGGAAACGGGAGCCGTTCACTCCTGCGGTCATAACGCACAATGCGCCGCGCTCGTCGGCATTGCCGCGGCACTCAAGGAAGAGGGCGCACTTGACGCTCTTTCGGGCAGAATACGCCTCTGTGCCGTCCCCGCCGAGGAGCTTCTTGAGATAGAATACCGCTCCGATCTGCGCGATAAGGGCGTGATCAAATACATGGGCGGCAAGAGCGAATTTCTCTCGCGCGGTCTTTTTGACGGCGTCGATATAGCATTTATGATCCACACCTCGGGCAGCTTCCACACCTCGCTCGGCTCGGTCGGATGTATGGCAAAGAAGATCACGTATAAGGGCAAGGCGGCTCACGCGGGCGGATCGCCCTGGGCAGGCCGCAACGCGCTTTATGCCGCAAACTGCGGTCTCAACGCGATCAATGCGATCCGCGAGACCTTCAAGGAATCAGACGTAATCCGTGTGCATCCGATAATCACAAGCGGCGGCGCGATGGTCAACGCCATCCCCGAAACCGCAACGCTTGAAAGCTACGTCCGCGGCAAGACGTTTGAAGCTATCGTGAACGCAAACAAGAAGGTCAACCGCGCGCTCATCGGCGGAGCCCTCTCGCTCGGCACAAATATCGACATCACCGACATCCCCGGCTATGCACCCCTTAACAACGATAAAAATATGATCGCGCTGACCCTTGAATCGGCGGCAAAGGCGATTCCCGAATACGAGATGACCGAAGGTCATGGCTTTGGCTCGGGCAGCACCGATATGGGCGACCTTTCCTGCATTATGCCCGTCATCCATCCCTATGCGGGCGGTGCAAAGGGCACCTCGCATGGAAACAATTATTACATCGAAGACCCCGTCGCAGCCTGCCTCGGCAGCGCAAAGCTCCAGCTTTCAATGCTCTCGCTTCTTCTCGAAAACGGCGCAGAACGCGCAAAAAAGATCGTCGAGGAATTCGTGCCGCAGTTTGAAAGCGCAAAGGCTTACCTTGATTACATCGACAGCCTGAACTGCACCGGCGACCGCATCGAATACAGCGAGGACGAGGCGAAGATCAGACTATAAAGCCAAACGGCTTGGACAAAAGTCCAAGCCGTATCTTTTATTTTACCTTCGTAAATTCCGCTCTTATATCTTCAACACTTCCCGTGGTGATATAATAGGTATACTCAAAAGGCTCGAAAGCTTTGAGTTTATACGTTATAAGCGGGGCGACGTAGTTTGTGGCGTTATTGTGCGCGTCCTTGGAGCCGTTGTATTCGAAGCGACCTGCAAGCAGAATCTCTGCAATGGGTGTATAAACTCCAACTCCGTAGCCCGTCGGCGCGACCCAAGCGCACCAGTTTTCTTTTGAGGTAACGTTGAAATAAGCATCCGAATTACCCGCCCAGAATTTAAGATCCTTCTTTGTGGTCAATGCATCACCCTGCCATGGCTTGCTTCCGTTATAGAAAACGAAGTCGGAAAGGTAGCTGATCGTATAGAACGCGGGGAGTTCCTGGTGGGCGTCCCTGTGAGTGTAGCCCGAGAAGTCGATAAATCGGTTCTCGACCGCGATATGACCGCCCGAAAGGGTGTAGGTATTCTCCATATAAGACGGCGTGTAGGACTTTTTCTGCGCCCAGTCGAGGGGGCGGCACTTGACCCAAATACTCTTTCCGTCCTCCGTGATCTTAAAATCAACGAGTTTCGAGCGGTTACCGTGCTGGTCACCGCCCTGAACGGGGTTGTAGCACCACATATTCTCGCCGTATTTCGCGGGCACGTAGGGCGCGGAATCGGTGCCGTAATAGGATTGCTGGATGAGTCTGCCCGTGTCGTGGTCGTTGAGCAGATTGGAGATCGAATCGTCGCCGTCGGTGAGGTCTTCAAGATATGAAACACCGCCGCCCCAAGTCAGCTTGACGCCGAGCTTGTATTTGCCGTCCGAGATATAGGCAACGTCCTCGGTGGGCATTTCACGCGTCGAAACCGAAATATCCTCAAGCAAAAAGCTCGCGCTCTCGCCCTTGAGCAGAGTGAATTTCAGCGAATCAACAGAATCGTACTTTCCGCCCTTCAACGCGGGATCAATGAGCGAGGTGAATTTCACGCTCTCGCCCGGTTCAAGGAAAAATTCCTCCGTCCACGCCTCGCAGCCCGAAAGATAGGTTATCTCGCCTTTAAGATAAGCATCGGTCGAGTAAGCGATCGAATAGGTATTGAACCCCGCGCCAACGTTGGATTTGAAATAATAGGAAATGGATTCCGAAAATTTATAATAATTGCTTGCTCCGGGTTCACCGCCCGCGACCGAATAAGGAATGCCCGAAGCGGTTTTGTTTTCCTCAAGCTTTACCGAAGGCTCGGCGATCATCTCAAAGTTTTCGGGGAGCTCAATCTTTTTGTCGGTTTTTGTCAACATTTCAATATCCTCGATTCCAATAGTCTGGCGGAAGAACTCCGCAAAAGCCGCATCGTAGCCTGCGGTACTCGATGCCGAGATAAACAGCCTTTTGCCCGAAAGCGCCAGCAAAAAAGCGTCCGCCACAAGCGAATCGTGGTCGATGGCATAAAACTCTTCCCTGTTCGTCTTACCGATGACGATCTCCTTATCCGTAGGCTCGGTCATCGTGTCCTTCTTCATTTTGAGCGTAACGCCCGTCGCCTTGGCATAAAGCCTTGAAAACGCATACGCCGTTTCATAGCTTGCGTCACCGCTTGTGAAGATAATGGTGTAAGAGCCGTCGATCTCGATCATAGCAGGCGGTAAAGGCTGAGTCGCGTCAGCAACCGTCGTTTCCTCGGGAACCTGCGGCGCACACCCTGTAATCAGCAATATTGCAATCAAACATAATATGAATCTTTTCATAACGTAAAACCTCGTTGGTTGGTATATTAATTATAGCATAAAACGCGCGAAAAATCAACTGTTGACAAAAAGACGGGGATATGGTATACTTTATAAAAAAGGAGGGCGGGATATGGATGAATACGTATTGCAAAACCGATGGGTAATCGAAGACAGAGCACTATATTACTACGGACTTCGAAACCGCGATAACCTCTTTAAAAACAAAGTCCGTCTAACCAAAAAGCAACTTGATATTATCCGCTCCCTGCCGCGCGAATTGGCACGGAACGATATTATTACGCTCGGAAAATTGGTTGGATCACAGGTCGTTATAAAGGAAGAATTTAGACCAACACCGAAAAGCCTCTCGGATGCGCGATTCTGCACCGAATGCGCCGCAAACGACTATATGATCCCCGGCTTGGAATTTGACCACGACGGACGCTGCCCGATGTGCCAGACCGCAAAGGAAACTGAAAATCTGAAAAGTCTTGTCCCTATACTTGACGAGATTCCGAGATCAAAAAAATCACGCTTCGACGTAGCTCTATTTTATACCGGCGGCAAGGATTCTACCTTCTTGCTCTATCATCTTGCAAAGATCAAGAAACTGCGCGTGCTTGCTATGACCTGGGAGATCCCTTTTATGTCCGACTCGGCTCGCGCAAGCATCGAAAACGCACAAAAGCATTTTTCAAACGTCGAGTTTATTTCGCGTTCGCTTGCAAAAGACGATCTGCGAAGGATCTACAAAAAGCTCTATGAATTGAGCGACAACACCTGTGCCTGCCCCTCACTTGCGTATCTGCTCTTTTACCCCGATCTTGTGGCAGAGAAAGTCCCCTTCTTTATCGCGGGAAACGAGCCTGTTCAGGCACTCGGTCTTTACTATAACCGAATGGCACCGAAATTGGCTTATTCCTTCTCCGATAACCGATTGCTCGGAATACTTATTAATATCGGAAGAATTCTTACTCTCCGACCTCCTTTAAAGAAAGGGCAGTTCCAAGCTCTTTTGACGATGAAACAGCTCGCTTACGGAGATAATCCGCTCAAGAAGCTCAGCGGGTATTCAAATCCGCTTGTTTCAAACGTTGTAACGGCAATTCACGAGACCCCATCTCTCCTGCCGCCCTTAAAAAAGTCAATACGTGTATCCTCACGAAGCGGCAATATCCCCGCCTTTGTTGCACTTGACTTTGATAAGATCTGCGGCGGAAAATATGATTGGAACAAAACGAAAGCTATTCTCACGGAAGAATGCGGTTGGATCGCTCCGGATGAATGTAGCAAGGCCCTTCACACAAGCTGCAAGATCGAAAAATGCAAAGATCACTCGCAATTCGTGCGATTTTATAATTGCCGCAGTAAAATGATCCCTTTCAGCGCGATAGAAATGGCTCTTGCAAGTCGGAATCAATACCGTTCGCGCGAGGAGATACTGAAGGAAGCCGAATTGCATCTTGGCTTTTCGCTCGACGAGCCCCGCGAATGCGCCGTAATGCTCAAGTTTTTGGAGGATGAAGAATGACCGCTGTCTATTACTTTTCCGGAAGCGGTCACAGCCGCGCGGTAGCGGAATATCTCGCTCGAAAGCTTGATACGGAACATATCGAGATCACGGATTTAACTCCCCCGCCTTCAGAGAATATTGAAACCACCGTGATCGTCTTCCCCGTTTACTGCCAAAATATTCCCGCGCCGATCATTCCGTTTCTCAAAAACATCAGTACACCCAAGACAGCATTGATCGCAACTTACGGCGGGATATCACGGGGAAACGTAATTTTTGAAGCATCAAAACTCATAAACTCCACTCTCACAGCTTGCGCATACGTCAAAACGGAGCACAGTTATCTATCCGATAGTACGTATTTTGATAAAAGTGCCTTGTCAGAAACCATCAAAAACATAACACTCTGTGTTCGCCATAAAGTAATTAGGCTACTCAAAAATCCATTTGCCGACTTTTTCCCCGCTTGGCGCAGCCGAGTCGGAGTGAGAATCAAGAGGCTCGATACCTGCACTTCATGCGGGAAATGCACCGAGAGATGCCCCATGAAAGCAATAAACAATGGCATTCCAAGCAATAAATGCATCCGCTGCTTGCGCTGCGTCAGCGAATGCCCGAGTGGCGCTCTTGAGTTTTCTTTATCGCCAATTATGAATTCTTACCTCAACAGATAAAATTCAGCTCAAACGCCTCCGCGTTTGAGCTGTTTGTTTATTCTTCAACGTAATGAATCGCGCTTACCGAGCCGTCAGCAAAGCCGATCATCAGCTTGGTAGCACCATCGGTGTAGATGAGAGTGCCGGTTGCGTTTTCGGTGAAATTCTCGCCGTATGCGGCAATTACTTCGTCGCGCGAGGAGCCGATCGAAATGCCCTCGGGGGTCGATACGCTATCATCCGCGAGAACGATCTTGACGATCACGTTCTTGCCGTTTTCATTGACGGTGTTGAACTTGAAGCCCGCGTAGGTATACTCGCGGTCGGGCTCTGCGCCGCCTCCGCAGGAGGGAGTTTCAACAACGTTCTGAGCCTCGCCGAGTGCCTCGACGGTTGCATTTGCATCGCCGCCGACCTTGATCTCAACGCCGTTCGACGAGAAAACGTAATTCTTCGCTCCCTCGCCGCCATCGCATCCGACAAAGCAGACGAGAAGCAGGCAGGCAAGTGCAAAAGAGATAAATCTTTTCATTATTTTTCTCCTCTTTCATTATAATAAGAATTGATGCGTTCTTCCCAAATCGCGGAAATCGCGCTGTCGCCTCTGTGATCGGTCAGTCCGTGATCTTCCGCAAGGATCTTGCCGAAATAGGAGGTGACCTTCTCCGCGCCGTAGACGTTGAGGTGCAAGCCCTTGTCATAGGTATCGGTAGACCAATCAAGCCCGATCTCCTCGTCCTTGCCGATCATCGAATAATAAGCAAGTCCGTTTTTCTCGGCGTATGCGACCATCTGCGCGTCCCATTCGGGATACCAATAGTATCTGATCGAGTTCGTGGGTGCCTTGACGAGGATCAACTCGACGCCCTTTGCCTTACAGAACGCGGTCATCTTGTCAAGATACTCGATCGCACGCTCGGAAAGTGCTTCAAGCATGGCTTCGGGCTGGCGTGTATCCGAGGTATCAACGGGGTCGATGTGGGTCTGCATCAGATAGCCCTGATGCGTGATGTCTGCATGCTTGTCGAAGGCGTGCTTGAAGTCATCCGAGTCAAGCTCGCTCCAACGGCTGTGGTAACGCAAGATGGGTAAGAAGTAGGAAAGGAAGGATTCCTCTTCCGTCATTGACGCGCGGATAGCATCTATCTTCTGCTTCGACCACTCCATATCCTCAAGCGACATTCTGCTGATCGACTCGCTCGGGGTCTTGCCGTAGTGAAGCGCAAGGACATTGAAAACGACCGCCTTGGGCGTTTCTCTTTTGAGAGTTTCCTCGAGGATGTGATATGACTGCCAAACCGTCTGCTGTGACGATCCGCGGACGAAGGAGGTGATTCCGTACTCCTCAAAGAGTGTTGCGGGCACGAATCCCTCGTAGACCTCGCAGTCGCCAATGAAAATGACGTCGTGCGGGTCGGTGGTGTCATAGTAACCGCAAAGCAGATGTCCCTCGCGGTTGTCAAGTCGGGCATCCTGAAGGACTGCGCCGAGGTAAAGGGTTGCGCCGATAACCGCTACGAGTGCGAGCGCAAACGAAATTGTTCTGATAATTCTCTTCTTCATTTCGCCGCCTCCTTAATTGAACGTACCGCCGTAGATGAAGGCGGAGGCGTCAAATCCAAGTCCGTAAGAGCCGAAAACGAGGATGGCGATGCAAAGCAGAGCCATAATAGCGTTTCCGAGCACGGGCTTTTCCCAAAGCGTTTCACGGAGCGGCTTCTTGACGGACAATCGGCTGACAATCGTCATAACGACGATGCCGACGGCGATCACGATATATTGTGTCAGGCTGACGTTGAGCTCGAGCAGCCCACCCTTGAATATCTCGCCGATATTGAAGGTGTAGAAGGTGCTGAAAAAGCGGTCGAAGGTCAGCGGGACGTCGCAGTAGCAGTCGAAAACGCGGATAAGCGACATCAGAAGGAATGTGCGCACTGCCATAAAGGACTGATAGGGCGCGGAATGCCAAAGTTTTGGAAATCTTGTGCGGAATTTCTCATAAAGCGGATTGAGCTCCTGCGAAATGAGGATGACAACGCCGTTGAGAAGACCCCAGACGACAAAATTCCAAGCAAATCCGTGCCAAAGACCCGTGGCAAGCCACGTGATGATGGTCGCGGTATAAACGGGAAGTCTTTTTCCGATGCCAACGCCGAGCTTCGCGCGTCCCCATTTGGAGAGCTTCTGCATCGACTTTGTCAGCGAAAGCGGGTAGAAAATGTAGTTGGTGAACCAATTTCCCATCGTCATGTGCCAACGGTTCCAATATTCGGCCGTGGATTTTGACGAGAAGGGGCGGTTGAAGTTTTCGGGAAGCTTGATGCCGAGTATCTGTGCCGAGCCGAGGACGATGTCGATTCCGCCCGTAAAGTCGCCGTAAATTCGGATCGAATAGAAAAGACAGAGCAGGATGAAATAGATCCCGCCGAGCTTTTCGGACACGATGTAACCGATTGCAGGAGCAATGGCATCGGCAACGACGAGCTTCTTGAAGAAGCCCCAAAGAATGCGGAGCAGTCCGCACCAGGCTTCCTTTGCCTCGAAGCTGTGCGTAGCTTTAAGCTGCTCGCCCGTGTCGGCATAGCGGCTGATTGGTCCCATTGCAAGCTGTGGGAAGAAGGAAACGAAAAGCGCGTGGCGGAAGAAATTGCGCTCAACCGCCGCCTTTTCGCGGTAAACGTCGATCATATAGCCGATCGAGATGAAGGTATAATAGGATATTCCCATTACCTCGATCGCGAGGCTTCCGAATGAGATCGCGCCGCTCCCGAAGGAAAGCGAGGAATTTATAAATCCGGAAAGATACTTGACGTAAACGAGCGACGCAGTCAGCAAAAGGATTCCGACGCAGACCACGAGCAGACTTCCGTTCTTGTGCTTCGCGCGGTATGCCTTGCGCTCGTCCTTTGTGAGCGTCTCTTTGGTATCTTCAAGATATTTCTTCAGCGCCGCCTGTCTTTTTCCGAGGATCTGCACCGTCACAAACGAAATGACGATGGCAAAAAGGAGGAAAAAGAAGCCGACGAATCCCGCGAAGGCGTAGAAGACCACGCTTCCGACGAGAAGAACTATCCATTGCACCTTTTTCGGCACAAGGAAATAAACGAGAGTGAGTATGGAGAGGAACGCCAAGAACTCAAAGGAAGCAAAGTTCATCAGATATTGTCAAGTCTTTCGATGAGCTCCCAGAGAGCCTTTGCGGAGTTGAAGTTTTCGGGAAGGATCTCCTCGGGGGGGATGGCAACGTCAAAAGCATCGTTGATGTCGGTGATGAGAGTTACAATGTCGAGGGAGTCGAGAATGCCGTCGTCGATGAGAGTTTCGCAGGTCTCGTAGTCGATGCCCTCGTGAAGATTTTCAAGAATTTCAATAAGCTTTTCCATAATATTTCTCCTGAATGTTTTATTTATTCGCCTCGTCGAGGAGGTATTTGCGGTTAATTTTGCAGTTTGCCGTGAGCGGCATTACGTCGAGCTTTCTGTATTCGCCGGGGATCATATATCTCGGCACGAGCTTTAAGAGATAGGCGGTGAGCTCTGCCGAAGTTGCCTCGCCGACATAGTAGAGGACGATCTTTTTCTTTTCCGCGGGATAAACGGCGCAGACCTGTCGCACGCCATCGCAGGTGGATGCGGCAGCTTCGATCTCGCCAAGCTCGATGCGGTGACCCATGTGCTTGATCTGCGAATCCTTGCGGCTGACGAATTCAAGCTCGCCGTAGGAATTAAAGCGTCCAAGATCGCCCGTGCGGTAAACGAGCTCGGGGTATTTATCGTTGAGAGGATTCTGAACGAAAGCCTCTGCGGTCTTTTCGGGGTTCGAGATATAGCCGAGAGTCACGCAAGTGCCGCGGATATAGATCTCGCCGACCTCGCCCTGAGGCGCTTCCTTGCCGTCATCGGTAATGAGGAAGATGTCGGTATTCTTGAAGGGCTTGCCGACGGGGATCGGCTCGTTTTCGCCGAGAGTGCGAGTCGCGGGCCAATAGCAGGACATTCCCGTTGCCTCGGTGGGGCCATAGAGATTGAAGAATCTCGCCTCGGGCAGAGCCGCGCGCCAAAGGTCATATTGCTTCTTCGGGAAGACCTCGCTGCCGAAGCAAACGGTGGTCAGATTCTTGGGCGGTGTCTTTTCAAGCACGCCAAGCGAAGAGATCATCGTCAGCGCGGAAACTACCCAACAGATAGTGTTGACGCCGTGCTCATTGAGATATTCGCAGAGCTTGACGGGGAACATGAAGAGCTGCTTCGGGATGAGATACGCCGTCGCGCCGAACTTGAGCGTGGGCATTATCTCCTTGAGGGGAGCGTCGAAATAAAGCGGTGTCTGGTTGCCGAAAACGGTATTTTCATCAAACCCGATCGCCTCGCAGAGCGATTCGGTGTAGTCGATCACGGAACGGTGGCAAGCCGCAACGCCCTTCGGCACGCCGGTCGATCCCGAGGTAAATACGACGTAGATCGGATCGGTGTCGATCTGATGTGAACGGATCTCGCCGAGCAGAGCACAGTTTTCGGGATGATTTACGATATCATTATAGATCAGCACTTCTCTGCCGAGCGCATCGGCGGTCTTTTTGTGCTTTTCATCGGTGATGACGTATGCAGGGTCGATGGTGTCGATGATCATCTGCATACGGAGCGAGGGCATCTGCGCGTCGAGAGCGACGTAGTATGCGCCCGAGTAGATGATGCCCATAAAGGTGACGATCGCGTGCGGATGCTTGTCCATCAGCACGGCAACTGCACGGCGGCGGCAGCCTTTTTCTGCAAGGAAAGAGCCGATCGAGCGCGCTCCGCCATAAAGCTCGGCAAAGCTCACGCCGTCCTTACCGTCCGAGAAAGAGAGCTTTTCGGGCACTCTCGCGGCGGTTTCTTCAAGATACTGAAGTATATTTGTTCTCATTTTTAACCTCTTAATTCGGGAATGTCGGTGATGATCTCGGTCGCGCTTGCGGGAATGCCCGTTTTATCATATTTGCGGTAGCCCTCGCCGCGCCAAGTGTCGTAAGCCGCGACCTGCGCGTCGGTGAGCAAACATCCGCTGACGGAATACTGACCGCTGATCGGGTTTGCATCATAGTGATACCACTTCGGCGCGTCTTTTGTGCCGATGTTGACAAGATTCCAATAATGCTCGCCCGCAGCAGAGCCCTCGGCGCGCTTCATATTGACGTTTTCGATTCCAAGTCGCTCGAAAAACGCCTTTGAGGCGGCAAAGTAGCTGTAACAGTCGCCGGTTCCGGATGAAAAGAGCGACATATATGCGGCGTAAACGAAATCATCGGTTTTAGCAGTCGATGCGTAATTGATGCTGTCTTGAACATAGTCGTAAATCGCGCGCACCTTCGCTTCGGTGTTCATTTCGGGCTTGATGATCTGCGCGATAACCTTGTCGATCTCAGCGTAGAGCATATCCTCGGTAACTTCCTTGGTTCCCACAACAACGGTTGCCGTCGCACTCGAGGAGTTGCCCGATTCATCGGTTGCGGTGTAGGTCACGGTGTAAGTTCCCTCGGCACTTGTGTTGACCGAAGAGGAATCGACTTTAATATCAATTTTTCCGTCAGAATTGTCTGTCACGGTCGCCTGCTTTTTCCACGCGATACCGTCGCCGATGTTGATGCGGATCTCACCGACCTCGATCACGGGTGCAGTTGTGTCAACGATCTCGACTGTGTATTTTTTCGCCTTGCCGTCTACCATAACGGTGATGCTATGCTTACCGAGAGTTTTGAGAAGCGAAACGTCGAACCCCTCTTCAAATTCCGAGCCCTCAACTCCCGAGATCGCGGATGCCTCACTCACCCCCGCCTCAACGGTCACGCTCTCTCCCGTGCAGGAGGAGAAGATCATCAAAAAACAGAAACACAGCGCGATATATGTCAAAATTCTTTTATTCATAATCAACCTCAAAGCATAATTATCCATTATATTTTATTATACCATTTATTTGCCGCTTATGTCAATATATATTATAAATAAAAGTATTAATTTAATTTTAATAATATAAAACCGCCGCATCCGAAGACGCGGCGGTTTGGGAGTTATCCGTTAGGGAACAAAATTCTGTAGTAATCGTTATCGAGGATATATGGCGAATAGGTTCTCAGATTATAGGCATAATCTCTCTTTTGCGAAACGTAAGTCTCGAGAGCGGCGGAATCGACACTGAAGCCCTCGGCAACGGTGAACTTCTTGGTTTTGAAGTTAAATACACCGTAATCCGTGATGAAATTATGATAGTTCTTGTAGGTGTTGAGAATTACAAAGCCCTCGGCGTTAAGATCAAGTATATCCTGACCTATAATGATTCTGGAATCGTAATCCACACCGAAAAGGTTAAGCAAAGTCGGAAGGATATCGGGGGCGGAGCAGACCTTGTTGATCTCAATGGGCTCCTCCATCGCACCTGACCAGATGATCAGAGGCGCGCGGTAAAGATCGAAATTATTGATGATATCATTCGTCGGAAGCCCATACATCTCTGCAAGTGCCTTGGCGTTTTCGTCCTCGTTTTCGCTGAGGGTATAGGGGAAATGATCGGGCGCAAGAACAAAAACGGTATCTTCAAGTATGCCAAGACGCTCACATTCGTCGTAAAGAGCCTTGACCATACGTTCCACCTCGTATTGACAAGCAATAAAGGAAAGCGAAAGCTCCTGTTTATAGTCATTTCCGAGGACAGATGTCACAAGAGACTTGTGCTTGCCCGCCTGCCTGTTTCCAAGGAAGGTCTGATAGGAATGTCCCGAAGTCGTCATATAGTAAAGATGGAAGGGCTCCTCGAGACTGAGGTAGGAGAGCGAATTAATCGCAAGCTCATAGTCGGATTTTGGCCAAGCCGCGGTAAATTCAACGTCCCAATTGCCGACTGCATGCCAATTGTAACCGAAGTTCGGGTGTGTCATATCGCGGTTATAGAACTCATAATCGTGATTATGGAATGCGTGACACTCGTAGCCAAGCGAAGGCAGAATATTTCCGAGCGTGAATTTCTGATAGGTCTGTGCATTCTTGTCCTTTTTGAAGCAATCCGCACTGTAATAGAAATTGCCCGTGATATTCGCATATTCGCCCGTTGCGGTACTGCCTCCCCAGAGCGAGCAATAATAATTGTTAAAAACGAAGCCCTCGTTCTTCATCATATAAAGCGTGGGGGTCAGCTTTTCATTTATCGCGGCGGGAGCCCAGCCCTCAACGGTGATATAAATGAGGTTCTTGCCCGCAAAATATCCCGTATATTCGTGCTTGTTCGTACCCGCGCGCGAAGCAAAGAAAGCGTGTGCCTTAGCAAGACTGTTCTTGCCCGCGGCTTTTGCATCCGCGATCAACTTTTCAAAATCGATATCAAGGCGCTGGGGGCTTCGGTCAATAACGGGAGGCGGGGGAGGAGTGGGAGTTGTCTGTTCTCCGCTCACTTCGCCCGTAATTTCCGATCCGCCCGTAACTTCTCCGCTTTCAGGCGGGCTTACAGGCTCGGTCTCGGGAGAGGTCGTGACCTTGGGGCCAAAGATATCCACGCCTTGGAGCGCCGTTGTGATCTCGCCTTCAAGTACGTCGGGTATCTCACCGACATCCGCTTCGGGCATTCCGAAGATCATGTACTGAAGCTCAAGCCGCGCCGTGGTCAAAACTCCGAATCTTTCAATTGAATCTCTTACCAGGAATCCTTCGCGGTAAACGAACTTATCTCCGAACGCCTCGTCATGTTTATTGACGTAAAGCGTTCCGAGCATAAAGAAGCACACGGAAAGAACCGCACACACGGCACGGAGCATCCAGCTTGACCTTTCGGGAGCTATCGCCCCTCTGCCGAATATTGCAAAGAGAACAAAGGGGATAAATAAGATCAATATCCAATGCAGGTTTGCAAATATCGCCTTAATGGTATTTCCCATATAATCTGCAAGGTTGCCTGCCATGCCGAGCATTCCAAGCGCAAAGAAATCGCCGAAAAACGCGGAATACACTATTTGTATTGAACAAAGGATAGTGGGCAGAGCCAATAGCACAAGGGTGATAACATAATTCACCTTGCGATCAAAAAGCGTGCAAAGCAGAGCCATAAGCATTCCGCCCGCAATGCTGAAAAATATCGCATAGACAAAGAATGAAGATCCGATCTCCTTGAAAGCGGCTATACGGACCACCAGCTCAAGGTAGATCAGCGTCAGAGGCAGAGCCAGAATAAACTGCAGAGAAGCAAGAAGGCGTTCAGCACCGTCCTTATCGCCGGGCTGACGGCGTGGTGCCGAGGCATCGCTTGTCCGTTGTTTTTGATTTTCGTTGTAATTCATTAATACTTCCTTTTTTGCGTGCCCAGACAGGCTCGCAAGCAAGAATTACTTCTTGTGGTAAAGCGTCTTTGTCTGGTAATAGGGCTCGTAGGTGATGTTTACTCCGAGCTTTTTGAGAAGATTTTCGTCGGTATGTGAGAGAATTACCGTGGAGTGAGCGTCGCATCCGCGGAGGTTTGCAAGCTGATCTATCGCGCGCTCGGCATCGGGGGAATTTACGGCGCAGACGGACAGAGCAACAAGAACCTCATCGGTGTGAAGTCTGGGGTTATGGTTGCCGAGGTGCTCGACCTTGAGATGCTGGATAGGCTCGATGATCTCGGGGGGCATGAGATGCAGCTCGTCATCAATGCCGGCAAGTGCTTTGATGGCATTGAGAAGCATTGCGGAGGTCGCGCCGAGGAGTTTTGAGTTCTTGCCCGTGATGATCCTTCCGTCGGGGAGCTCGATGGCAGCCGCGGGACCGCCGGTCGCGTCGCGCTTTGCAATAGCCGCGGCGATAACGGGTCTGTCCTCGGGAGAGATCTTGGCACGCTTCATCTGTATCTCGTGCTTGTAGATAATATCCTTCGTTTCCTCACCGTTTCTGACGGCGACAAGGGAATTATAATATCTTCTTATGATCTCGCGGTTTGCGGCTTTGCGGACAACTTCATCGTCTATGATGCAGTTTCCGACCATATTTACGCCCATATCAGTGGGGGACTTATAGGGGCAGGAGCCGTAGATCTTCTCGAAAGTAGCTGCAAGAACGGGGAATATCTCTATGTCGCGGTTATAGTTGACCGTTGTTTCGCCATACGCTTCAAGGTGGAAATGGTCGATCATATTGTTATCGTTGAGATCGCTCGTTGCCGCCTCATAAGCAATATTTACGGGATGAGAAAGGGGAAGATTCCAGATCGGGAAGGTCTCGAACTTTGCATATCCCGCCTGAACACCGCGGCGGTTTTCGTTATAGACCTGCGAGAGGCAGACAGCCATTTTTCCGCTTCCGGGTCCGGGTGCGGTGACGACGACAAGCTTGCGCTCTGTCTCGATAAAATCATTCTTGCCGTATCCGTCCTCTGATACGATATGTTCGATATTTGCGGGATAGCCCTCGATGGGATAGTGGCGGTATACCTTGACTCCGAGAGCCTCGAGCTTTGCACGGAAAGTGCGCGCCGCGGGCTGGGATTCATACATCGTCATAACGACACTTCCAACGTAAAGTCCGAAGAATCTGAAGATGTCGATAAGGCGAAGCACGTCGGCGTCATAAGTAATGCCAAGGTCTCCGCGTTTTTTATTCTTCTCAATATCTCCCGCGTTTATGACGATGACTATTTCCGCCTCGTCCTTAAGCTCGAGAAGCATTTTCATCTTACTGTCGGGCTGGAAGCCGGGAAGCACGCGTGAAGCGTGGTTGTCGTCATAAAGCTTGCCGCCGAATTCAAGATAGAGCTTGCCGCCGAAACGGTCGATGCGCTCCCTGATATGCTCCGATTGCAGGCGAAGATATTTGTCGTTATCAAATCCGATCTGATGCATAATAACCCCCAAATTGCGCGCAAAGGCGCAAAAATTACAATACATAATTATTATACTACAAATAAAGAATAAATGCAAGAGAGGATTTTAAGTTTTGTGAAATTTTTGTCGAAATGCAGACGGTTCGCCCGAGCCGTCGGGGTTTCTTTTATTGATAAAAATAATAAAAAGAA
>JAZQJB010000062.1:0-22484 GCA_045541375.1 Eubacteriales bacterium
ATTGCATAATAATACAATCAGAAAGTCTATGTTCGCACTTGCAAAGCGGGGTGCAGGGGCGAAGCCCCTGCAAGAAAAAAACGATGTCATCCTGAGGCGGCGTCCGCAGACAGCCTGCCGCCGAAGGATCTCGTGCCGCCCCATTTACAAGGGCGGCGCGGTGCCTGTACGAAGAAGTCTGATATGAATAACCGTAAAACTAAAGTCAAACCGCTTTGTTAGCGCATATTAAAGACAACATAAACGAAATCACTGTGTAATTTTGCAACTACATAGTGATTTTCCATTTTCATATACATTTAGTTTTTTTGGTGCAGTGCAGACCACTTCGCCAGCACCGCGACGCGCAAAGAACAATTTGCGCGTCACGAGATCCTTCGGCGGCAGGCGGTCTGCGGACGCCGCCTCAGGATGACATCGTATGCCCCTCGGCGCGTGGCGCCGAGGGGCAGGGAGGATAAATCGTTTTTTATTTTATAGGTTTGAGATCAATCAATTCCTTGGTCGGGAACAGTCTTTCACTTGTTCCGTCCCTTACTACCGTTATATAATCCTCTCCCAAAAGCTTGGGCAGGGGCAATACTACAACGGGATATTCGTTAGTCGGCAACTCTCCGGTTCCAGCGCTCTTTCAATTTCAGCAGATCATCCATATCTATCCATTCGAGGTCGTAGGCTAAATCAATACTATCAAACCTTCCCCAATAGTAAATATACATCTTCTGCTCGGTCTCAAACTTGAAATCTATTCCGGCAACGGATTCTATTCGTTCCTCGTCCTTAAACTTCATAGCGTTCGATCCTATCATCACGGCATACGCATCGCCAAACTTTCCGTAGCATTTGACATTGTAAACATAGTCGAGCCTGTTTGGATCTTCGTCGTATTTCATATATTCCCAGATAATCTCACGTGATTCCTCATATGAAAGCAGATAAGCACCCTGATATACCGACTGCGGCGCAATTTTCAGCTCATCGGGGATTCGGGCAAAATACTCGATATACATATCATAAAGTATTTTCACATCCGAAAAGTTCAAATATCCCAATTCATAGGCCTCGGTCGGAAGGTGAAAAGTAGAATCGTGACACACGTACACCGTAGAGTTGGGGAAACGGAATCTATATCTGTCAAGCTCGAAACGCTGCCCCATACTTGCCATACCGCTTAGCGCTACAACAATACTGTCGCCAAACTTTCCGAAATAAAAGCGTGAGTTCGCATAAGTCCCTCTTTGCATAGCTTCCTCGACAGTCTCCGCATATTTGCCGTACTTGCTGTTTCTTATCTGATCAAGCTCCTCTTCGGTGTAAGCATTATTCTTTAATTCATAATGCAACTTATTTTTGAAATACGCTTCGTTAAGCTCGGCAAGGTCTTCTTCGGTAAGGATATAGATATTATCGTATGTCTGTTCTTTTGCAACTTCGGTTATTGTGCCTTCTCTTTCATATTGCATACATTTCTTATGCCGCTCGTTTATTAGCTCAATATCATCGTTGTCTAACACTCCCATTGCATACGCATCGTCAATCCAATACATTGTTTTTGTGGGATAATGATATACAAAAGTATGTTTAATAACCTTATATCCGGCAATAATAATCTCACTGTCTCCGTAATCTGAATTAACCGACGCAACTACAATGCAATCGCCAAATGTTCCGTAATATGCAGTACAACAAGGGTCCCGCTTTCCGAAAATGAACAGATAATCAAGTCCTTCTACGTAGTTTTCACCGTATTCGGCAATAAGCTCTTCTTTTGTCATTTCCAAATAAAAGGGAATTAATGCCTCGTTGAACTCATCCATCATCTCCTGCGACAGCGGTTCTACGTCGAGTGAATATACCAGATAAGGAAAGTCCTCGGGCGTTCCTACGTGTCCCGCCGCAAAATCAGCTATAAGATTTCCGACGTAACCGAAAAGAGGAATCACAAGCGAAAGCAACAAAACACACGCCGCGAGCGTTGCTAGCTGTTTTACGTGCGTGCGAAGGGTGGGCTTGCTATGCTCTTTTTCGGCGGAATATACCGACCGCAGTTTGAGTCCCGCGCCGACCTCGGCGATGTATTTCGGGTCGATGTACTCAAAGGCTTCGATCAGCCTTGTGTCTTTGAAATAGCCGTTCATACTATGATCCCCTCCTTTTCGAGTGCTTCGGCAAGGCGCTTTCGCAGTCTTGCGAGCATTGATTTGATCTTGCTTTGCGAAAATCCCGTTTCCTCCATTATGCTTCGGTCGCTCGCGCGGTACCAATAGCGCAGGATGAAGACTTTCCTTTCGCTTTTGTTCAGCCGTCCGAGAAAGTCGTTGATGACTTTGCCCGCGAGGCGCGATTCGTAATATTCCGCAATGGTGTGACCGTCGGAGAGCAGCGAAAGTATCTCGTCGTTTACCACCTTCACGTTCCCGCCGCGCTTCCAGGCGTTGTTTGCGCGCGACTTACTTATCGCGATATTCTTCGCCCTTGCGGCTATGTAAGCCGAGAGCGGCTCGGGCTCATCGGGCGGGATCGAGTTCCAAAGTGCCAGAAGCGTGTCGTTGACGCACTCCTCGCTGTCCTCGCGCGAGGCAAGAATGTTTGAAGCAATATATCTGCAAAGTTTGCCGTACTTCTTCTCGGTCTCCGCGATCGCCCCTTCATCCCGCGCGAAAAACAGTTCAATTATCTTTTTGTCGTCCATCGTCGATCCTCCTTTCACCCTATATATCGCAAAATGCACCCACTTGGTCGCATTGAAATCTAAAATATTTTGATTTTTCTTCATTTTATCATTTCCCGAGAAATTTGTCAATATTTTTGATTATCTTTCGGCTGTCGATTCGCATTTCGCCAAAAAATATTGAGTCTGATCAAAAAATATATTGCAATTCGCACAAAATTGTGATATAATAGGCTTGAAAAGGAATAGTCTAAAGTCATTTTCAGCAAAAAAAGAGCGAAAATGACTCTTTTCGCCTTATCTTGAAATAATTTTACAACAATACAGAGAAAGGAACACAAAAATGAACTCTGAAAAAGTAACCGAGATGACCGCTGAAGTCACCTCCCCCGCCTTCGATGTTAAGGAGAACCACGCCAAGATCCAGGCCGTTATGACCGAGATCGAAAAGGTTATCGTGGGCAAGCGCTCCGAGATCGTTCTTCTTCTGACGGCAATGCTTTCGGGCTCGCACGTTCTCATCGAGGACGTTCCCGGAACGGGTAAGACCACCCTCGCCGCAACTCTTGCAAAGGTAACGGGTCTTGATTTCAAGCGCGCACAGTTCACCCCCGACATCATGGCATCCGACATCACGGGCTTTAACATCTATAACCGCCGCACCGAGGAATTCGAGTTCCGTCAGGGTCTTGTTATGTGTAACCTTCTCCTCGCCGACGAGATCAACCGTGCCTCCCCGAAGACACAGTCCGCACTTCTTGAGGCAATGGAGGAATCCAAGGTCACCGTTGACGGCGTGACCTATGCGGTTCCCGATCCCTTCACCGTTATCGCGACCCAGAACCCCACCGGCTACGTCGGAACCTATCCCCTGCCCGAGGCACAGCTTGACCGTTTCGCGCTCAAGATCAGAATGGGCTATCCCTCTCCCGAGGAAGAGCTGAACATCCTTCTTGCCCGCCGCGGAAAGAACCCGCTTGACGAGGTCAATGCAGTTATCACCCGCGACGAGCTCCGCGATCTCCGCGCAGGCGTTGCTACCATTAATATTGATGAAGAGCTTTACCGCTACATAGTTATGCTCATCGGCGCGACCCGCCGCCATCCTTTGCTCTCCCTCGGCGCTTCTCCCCGTGCATCCGTCGCGCTTATGCGTCTTGCACAGGCTTATGCATTCATCAGAGGCAGAGATTACGTTCTCCCCGACGATATTGCCGCAGTCTTCCGTCCCGCGATCGGACACAGACTCATGCTCCGCCAGGATGCAAAGCTCAAGGGCACCTCGCCCGACGAGATCCTCGGCGAAATTCTTCGTACCACCCCCGTTCCCTACAAGGGAAAGAGAAAATAATCGCCAAAAGGTTTGCCTAAAATGTCCCAAAAGAAGAACAAAAAGGCAAAATCGGTGGAAAATACACACGAAAAGGACCGTTTTCCGATCTCGGTGACCTGGCGTTTCTGGATCTGGGCGGCTGTCTGGATCGGCGCGCTGATCTTCACGCAGGCGCTCCGCGCACCCGCCTCGAACATATTCTTCGGATTTGTTTCGATCATTCCTTGGGCTTCCCTCGTCTACGCGCTTCTCTCGAAGCTCGGGCTCAAGGTCTATATGCTCTCCGACACAACGGTGACCGAGAAACACAAGCCTTTCAGCTATGAATTCCGCCTTATCAATGAGTCAATCCTGCCTTATCCCTTCATTGATGCCTATATCAAGCTCCCCCGTCGCAGCAGCGTGCGTACAACCGAGCGTTGCGTGCGCGTCGGCATGCCGCCCATGTCGAACTACACCGTAAAGGGAACGGTGAAATTCCGCTTCCGCGGAACCTACGAGATCGGCGTGACCTCGTATTACGTTTACGATTTCTTCCGCATCTTCCGTGTCCGCTCGCAGATGAATTCCTTCACCTCGGTCTACGTTCTCCCCCGCAAGCTCACGCTTGACACGAGCGACGCCTTTTCGGTGTCCGACTCGGCGATGAGAACCGTCAAGGCGCCCTACGTCTATGACAAGCTCGAGGTCTCCGACATCCGCGACTATATGCCGGGCGACTCGCTCAAGAGCATTCACTGGAAGCTCTCCTCGAAATCCGAGGAATTTATCGTCAACGATTACAACACCGGCTCTGCCGATATATCCTACATCTTCTGCGATATGTCCGCGCATTTCCCCGACGAGCCCCCCGCAAAGCCCTTCGTGAATCCCTTTGAAAAGTCCGAGCCCGAACCCGAGGCTGTCGAAGAGGAAAAGCCCGAAGAGGAAGAAGAGACCGCCGAGGAAGAATCCGAGAAGCCGGAAAAGAATGAAAAGCAGAAAAAGAAGTCGGCAGAACCCGAAAAGCCGAACATTCACGCCCTCATTAATGACGAGGTCTACGAGGATATGAACGAATACTGCGCTGACGGAGCCGTTGAGCTCACCATCGCGGTCATTCTTCGCGAGCTTCGTTCGGGACGCGACGTCTGCCTTATGTGGTATGACGACCGCTCCGAGATCGGCGCATTCTGCTACGATATGCACTCGATCGAGGATTTTGACGTCGTATTCAAGCTCTTCGCCTCCGCGCCCACAGTTCACGGCGGTCAGAAGATCTCCCGCCTTGCCGCATCCGTCGGCGACGGCACAGATTCCAAGGTAATGGTCGTTCTGCCCGTGCTTGACGACGAGATCGTTGACGACGTCAGCGAGATCCCGCGTCTGACCGAGATCATCGCCTACTCCGCCGAGGAACGCTACCTCTACCCCGAGCTTCGCCGCGCCTTCATCGACCAATGCCGCGAGGATTTCGGTGCAAGAGGAATCAAGCTGATCGACGGCAAGCTCGACGAAAGCACCATTCTCGCAAGCGAAAGCCCGCTTGAGAACGGTGAAGAAGAAGTTGGCGGCACCGTCGGCGTCGGCACTCTCAAAGGAACGCGATAAGGAGGTATGAAAATGGATAAAGAACAAGTAAAGAAGACCTCCGAAAAGACCGACGTTTCGCCCTCCGACATCAGAAAGCTCAAAAGAGCCGAAAAGAAGCGCAAGAAGTTCGAGAAAAAGGAACTCAAGCGCCTCAAAAAGGAGCACGCCGCCCGTGCGGCGATCGTTCCGCCCTCCAAGCGACCGATAATCTGCCCGCCCGACTGCTCGGATGCGGCAAAGAAGCACGTATATCTCGGTATGCTGTGCCGAATGATCACGATATTCGTGGCAGTCGTCGGACTTTCACTCTTTGTCAGCGAAGCATTCGGATTCGATATGACCCCCGAATACCTCGCGCAGAAAGCAATCAAGAATTACGGCGGAATCACCGCAGATGCGGGACTCGGATTCATCGCGCTTTGGGCACTTGTGTTCGTTGCGCTGTTCGCTCTGCCCGCGTTCTGGAAATACGGCGCGTTCATCACGGTCCCCGCAATAGCTGCCGCGATCGTTGTTCCCGCGCTGCCGAATCCCATCACATACTTTTACGAAGCCGCGCTCACCGTTTATAACGGCGCGCTCGGTCATATGAAGTATATGGGCTTCTACGCCATCGACCTCAACCGGGTCGAAGTGGCGCACACCGCCGACTCCCCCGAGGGCTATGCCCGCACGATGGTGATGCTGTTCACGCTGTTGACAGCCGCCATCTTCGTTCCCGCTATGGTTAAGCGCGCGCGGATCATCCTCCCCGGTATATATTCGGGCGGAATTCTGATATTCCTCTTCGTTTATAACCTCTCGCGCTCGAACTGGGCTCTTGCCTTTGTTGCCGCGGCATTCTGCGCGCTGATCATTATGTACGTTTTCGACCGCATCTACATCGCCGCTCCGGCACCCGATGCGACCGATGAAAGCGGCAACGTCTTCGGCGAGACCGACGCCCCCACCCTTCCCGAGAAGTATCTGAAAAAGAAATCCTCGAAGGAAGAGAAAAAAGCCAAGAAGCTTGCCGCAAAGGCAGAAAAGAAGGCTCGCAAAAGGGGCAAAAAGATCACGGTCGATCAGGAGATCACAGAATATTTTGCCGATGCTCCCGAAAGACCCGCTAAAAAGCAAAAGGTTCACCTGACTCCCGCCGAAAAGCGCGAGGCTAAAAAGGCAAAACTCGAAGCCAAAGCAGCCGCACGCGAGGAAAAGCGCGCGGAAAAGGCGGCGATCAAGAAGGTTCGCGATTATCACGAGGATATCCTCATCCGCCGCGCCTCTATCGGAGGCTTTGCGGGCGGCGCGATACTCATTCTTTCGCTTGCAATGCTCGCTATCCCCGCTATGTCAACGCGCGGAAGCTTCGAAACCATTCCCGTCATCGAGGAAAAGCTTGAATATTACCGCAATTACGTCACCGCTCTGCTTATGGGCGACGACCCCGCGCTCGATGTTCTCGCTTTCGAGGGCGACGCAAACAACTTCTCGCCCCGAAACACCACCGCAACCCCGAGATACTACACCCACGAGCCGCTTATGACGGTCGAGTCGAACTCCCCCACGAACATCTATCTTCGCGGATGGATCGCCACCTCCTATGAGGACGGCGTCTGGATGACGGCAAGACCCAACAGCGAGCTTCTCGACAAATACCGCTCGCTCTACGCGACCAATGACGATGCATCCGAGTCGATCTTTTATAACTTCTTCAGAATTATGACCGACGACGGTCTCTTCGACGATGACGTCGACGTCACCTCGAAGCTGAAGAGAGTTGAAAAATACGGCTACCACATCGCTCAGGTCAATATCAAGCGTGAGGAAGAATTTGTTGACAACATTCTCTATATGCCCTCCTTCCACATCCGCTCCTATTCACCGAACGGATACAGCTCGACGGGCAATGCTGTCAACTTCCTGCGTGCTTTCGGATCAAGCGAGGCGGGTCAGATAAGCTACGCCAACTACTTTGACGGACTTTACACCAGCTACCGTGCAGGTCTGAACGGCACCGAAGGCTACGCAATGGTTTCGATGCTCCCCGTTCTCAAGCACGATACCCTGGAATACAATCTCGGCAACCTTATCACAGAGTACAACAAGACCCGTGCAGCTATTGCTAACGGCAGGGAAACCGTATTCAAGGATACTGAGGATGAAAGACTCAGCACCTTCTCGGTGACCCTCTATGACGGAAGCGTCATTGAGTATGACGTTTTATCTATTGCTGAAGACGGCACCAAGGTGCTCGCCGTCGCTCAGCCCGTCGGTACCGCGCTTTATACTCTGACCCCCGATGGCGAAGTCAAGCGCGAAATGATCGACGTTCCCGAGGAATACGATCAGGAAGGCAACCTTATCGAATACTTCGCCCCCAAGCTTGACCGCGCAGTTCTTTACTTCGAGCAGCTTGATGACGTTCAGCAGTGGCAGTTCCGCCGTCAGGGCGAATTGCTCGACAAATACACTCCCTTCGTCTACGAGACCTACACCGGCAAGGCGAATTCGCAGATCATCTCGGATCTCTACAAGGAGATCGTCGCGAATGCCGTGGTCAAGGAAGACTACAAGGAGCCCGTTCCCGCTGACTTCTCGCTTGCGGCTCAGAAGAGCGAGTATAAGTACAACAAGAACAAAGAGGTATACCAGCTCGTATCCACCGTTACCGACAGAAACGTTTACGTTCAGCGCCACGCGCTTGTAATGGAGATCATCAACTACCTCTGCGACGAGGAAAAGTTCACATATACGCTCAACCCCACCGTTCTCGGCGAGGAAAACACGCTTGACGGCGTTGAGACCTTCCTTACCAAGACACACGAGGGCTATTGCGTTCAGTTTGCGTCCTCTCTCACTCTCCTTCTCCGCGAGGCGGGTATCCCCGCGCGTTACGTTGAAGGCTACATTGCGACCGGTCTTTTCACCAACCGAGGTGACGATGCCGTTGCAAGATACAAGACCACCGTCCGCGACTCGAGCGCGCACGCTTGGGTAGAGGTCTGGTATGACGGTCTCGGCTGGATCCAGTACGAGGCGACCCCCAAGTACTACGACGCAATGTATCTCTCGAGCCGTCCTTCCTCGGGCACAAGCATCCCGAGCAACCCCGGCGACTATGAGGATGAGGAAGAGGAAGATCCCTTCGAGGGAATGACAGAATACGAGATCGAGCAGATGCTCGAGGAGCAGCGCCGCGAGGCTCTGCGCGAGCTGATCAAGAAGATCGTGATCATCACCTCCTGCGTTCTTCTCTTTGCAGCTGCAGTTATCATCTTCTTTGCCGTCATCATCAAGAAGGCAAACAAGCGCGCCGAGGCACGCGAGATGATCCTGCTGTCGCTCCACGAAGCAGACGAAGAGCTTGGGCTCATCCCCGAGCGCGAGGACGTGCGAAAGGTCTGCGAAATGATAATGGATCTGCTCCGCGAATGCGGCTTTGTGCCGGGCGTGGGCGAATTCAGCGCAGATTTCGCAAAGCGTATCGCAACCGAATGCGAACGCGAGCTCGTCCTTGCGGCTCCCGAAGAGGGAATGACCGAATTCGAAGCGCCTCGCCACCCGATGCGCGAGAAGGAATGCGTCACCGTCTTCGAGGCTATCGCCGCCGAGGAATTCGGAAACGGCGCCCCCGTTTCGGCAATGCCCTCAATGGCTAAGCTCTGCTACCGACTCCGCTCTACCGTCTACAAGAGAAAGGTAAGCGTCTTCAGAAGAGCGATCATCTATCTTTTTAAGAAAGATAATTAACCCCTATCGGGCAGTTCCGCAATCTTGTGAAACTGCCCGATATTTTTTGGTATTTTGCACAAAATTCAAAAACTGCTTTTGTGCAATTAAACAAATTTTGCGTTTATAAGCAAATATTCCAAAAAAGCCTTATCTGTTTCAGCACAAACGGTGTCTATGTAAGTGAAAGGACTTTTTCGGAAAGGAGAAAGACAATGACGGATGAAAAAATAGTCGAAATGTTTTGGGCGCGCGATGAGCGGGCTTTGAATGAAACGCAGGATAAGTACAAGGACCTTTGTATGTACGTCGGCGCACAGATTCTGGCTTCGAATGAAGACCGTGAGGAGTGCTTCAATGACCTTCTGCTTTCGCTTTGGAACTCAATACCGCCCGAGAAGCCGTCTAATTTGCGATCTTACATAGGCAGATCGATGAGAAACCACGCGCTGAACCGTTCGCGCGACAATAACGCTTGGAAGCGAGGTAAGAATTATCAAACCGTTGGTGAGGAATTTTTGCTGACGGTTGAGGATGGGCACAGCCTTGCGGATGGGTTTGAGGCAAAGCGTGCGGGCGAGGCGGTAAACCGTGTGCTCGACTCGGTCGGCAAGGATGACAGACGCATCTTTATAATGCGCTTTTATCTCGGGATAAGTGTGGCAGACATCTCGCGGCAGATCGGATTCGGCGAAAGCAGGATAAAGGCGTCGATTCAAAGAACACGAAAAAAGATTGCGGAGCTTATGCAAAAGGAGGGGATCATAATATGAATGCAGAAATCAGATTCAAGGATAAGCGCCTTCTCGAGGCACTTGAATATATTGATGAGAAATATATTGATGACGTTTTCGACTTTTTGAAAGAGCCTGTTTACTCAAAAGGAGGGCAAATGAAGATCTCCCCCTTCAAGCGCTGGCGGCATTATATTGCAGCCGCTGCATGTCTGCTTGTGCTTGCGCTTGCTATGCCATTGTTTACTCATTTGCCCGAAATAATCGACTCCTTCGCCGCAGGTTGGGGGGAGGGGACGGAAGAGTCTACTAACCGTTTGAATGAAACTACGGGAAGCCCGGAAACTGTTTTGCCGGAAACAAATAATGACATTATTGAAACAGAAAAAAGCACTGATAAAACGACCGAAGTAAAAGAGGTTCTGGATGTCTACCCAGTTTATTGGCATTTTATTCCGGAGCTTGAAGCAATCTCTACTGAAGAAATGCTTGTCGTGCAGAAAGCTTGGGAGGTTTATTATTGTGAGGATCGGCGAGACTATATTTATCAGCTCTACACAAAAAACTATGGAGATAAAGAAGGCTATACCGAAGAAAAAATATTGGAAATGGTTAATAACAGAGTAGAGGAAATATATCAATCCACGTTTGTAAAAGATAAGAATAATTATTTTCACTCTCGGCGCTTTAGAAGCAAGGGGTATCTAGGAAAATTTAGTGAATGTATAGTATTATATGATGTCGCAGATAGTGGAGTTATTTATGATAGACAGCCTCAGATGATCGGGCAGCATGATATTTATTATGATGTTTATTATGTGTATAAAGACGGAAAGATTTATACTCTGCAAGAAGCTTATACTTTGGGATATATTACAGATGAACATATGCCGAAGATAATGGAAAGAAAAGAGATTTATAAGCCCTTGGCGTTAAATTATGTACCGAGTGATTATGAGTCGATCAAGGATATGAATAAATCAACTGTAACAGAATAACCTCTTTCAAAAATCAACCCCTCGGCGCGTGCGCCGAGGGGCAGATTTTTTATCTTGGTCTCAAAAATTTACATTCTTGAATTGAATTTTTACCGTAAATATGGTACTATTATAGAAAATCCCTTACGCGAGGAAAAATCAATGAAAAAAGTAACACTTCTCCTCTCGCTTCTTCTTGCCGTGCTGATGGTCTTTTCATCCTGCGACGGCGGAGAAAGCGAAATTACGACCGAACCCGAAATAATTGAGACCGAGGCTCCCGAGGCGCCTCCCGTCTACATCACCAAGGACGGCGCGACCGAGTATAAGCTCATCCGCTCCGACAAGACCTCCCAGGCTGTCACCGATGCATTCTTGCGTCTGCGAACCGCTATAAACGAAAAATACGGCGTCAAGATCGAGGTCGGCGACGACTTCGTTATGCCGAACAAGGAGCCCCACGCTTATGAGATCGCAGTCGGCAGCGTTGACCGCGAAGAATCGCCAAAGGCTCTCGAGGGCGTTGGCTTCAACGACTCCGTCATCGCCTTCATCGGCAACCGCCTCTTCCTCACCGGCAACAGCGACGAGGCAGTCATCCGCGCCGTTGATCTCTTTATTGAAAAGTACCTCACCGAGGGCGATCTTACCGTAAGCTCGTCTCTCCGCGTGGTCGAAAAGGCTGAATACGCCAAGGCAGGTCTGACCATCGGCGGCGTTCCGATTTCGGATTACGTCATCGTTTACGGCTCGTCCTACAGAGATGCAGCCGCAGAGGTCGCAAACAGACTCGGCATTCTGACGGGTGCTATCATCCCCACTCAAAACGAAAAAGAAGCCCCCGCCGAGCACGAGATCGCCATCGGCGCAGCTTCGCGTGCTACCGCAACAAGCAAGGGTACTGACGATTTCAAGATCGAGGTAAAGGGCGACGATATACATATCACAGCGCTCAACAAGACTGCGGTTGAAATGGCTTGCTCGCGTTTCTGCAAGCTGCTTTCCACCGAAAAGACGGCTTATGAGCTCTCCGATCTCGCGCTCGACTACGTTCTCCCCGCTTCGCGCGATTACGTGAACGACATCGAATCCCTCCCCCTCCATTGGGAGCTTGAGTTCCGGACCCCCGAATGGATGCTTGATTATGACGAAAAATACGCCGCAAGTATGGACGCGGACGGAAGGCTTATGTCCTGCGCGCACCGCGGCGATATGGTCTACTACCCCGAAAACTCGATCGAGGGCATCATCAGCTCTGTTATGATGGGTGCGGATATGGTCGAGATCGACCCCCGACTCACCAAGGACGGCGTTTTCATCCTCCTGCACGACGCGACCCTCACCCGCACCACCAACTTTGAGGAAATGGCAGGCAAGAACGGCCTTCCCACCTCGGCAAACGTCGCTGATTGGACATACGAACAGCTTCAGCAGCTCAACCTCAAAATGGGCACGGGCGGCTCGAGCGCAAAGGTAACGCCCTACAAGATCCCCACCCTCGACGAGGCTTTCAAGGTCTGCGCCAACCGCATCTTCATCCGCCTCGACGTCAAGGGTCCCACCGATGACACCCCCTTCTGGAATTTCGAAAAGGACATCTGGCCTCTTATGGAGAAGTACCAGAGCTACTCGAACGTTATCTACACCTGGCACAGCTGGTTCAAGGCAAACAGCTATAAGCTGACCGACACCTACCGCGAAAAGTCAGAGGCCCTCAGCGGTAAGGCGGGCATCGTCTTCATCGGTGACCAGAACACCCTTGCAAACAACAACAAGATCATCCGCGCGCACGATTTCAACCCCGGCATCCGCCTCTTTGTCAACTTTGCCGACGTCAATTACAAGGAATATCTCAAGGATAACAAGACCAAACTTGATTCCTACAAGGGCAAGCTTCGCACATACGCCGACGTTCACAACGGTAACAACGAGTCCCACGCCTTCTACGGCGAGCTTTACGAGGCGGGAATCAACTATCATCTTGTAAACAAGGCACTCTCGCTCTGCCAGTACATCGCCGCTAATTTTGAGGCAACTCCCAAGAATTAAGGTATAATATAATGAAAAGATTTATTGCACTTACCCTCGCGGTCATCTCGCTCCTCGGTGCGCTTGCAAGCTGTAACCCCGTCGAGGAACAGCCCGCAGAAACCACCGCAGCACCCGAAACAGATCCTATAACCGAACCCGTTACCGAACCCGAAACCGAGCTCGATACAACTGTCCGCATCGGTGAAACTCCGCTTGCCGAATACACCGTAGTTTACGGCAAAGACTACGAATCGACCGCAAAAGAGCTTGCGGCGCGTCTTGGTGCAGTTTGCGGAGGAACCCTCGAGGTTTCACCGCAAGGAGATTCCGTTGAAAGACCCGAAATTTTGATCGGCGCGCCCGCCGAAGATCTCGGAATGGACGATTTCCGCATAGAGCAGAAGGGAAATTCAATCGCGATCATCGGCGGAAGCACCTATGCCACCGACACTGCTTGCGCGAGATTTGCAAAGCTCTTCACTCCCGAGAAGTACAAATACGAATTCAGCGATCTCACCCTCGCCTACACCCTCCCCGACCGTCAGGAATACATAAACGATTTCTCAAAGCTCGCGCTTCATTGGGAATTCTATCACGAAACTCCCGAATGGATGCTTGATTTCGAAGAAAAATACGCCGCGTTCAACGACGTGGACGGCAGACTGATGTCCTGCCTGCACCGCGGCGAGATGGTCTACTACCCCGAAAACTCTGCCGAGGGACTTATCAGCGCGGTAATGCTGGGCGGTGATATGGTCGAGATCGACCCCCGAGTCACCAAGGACGGCGTTTTCATCCTTCTGCACGACGCGACCCTCACCCGCACCACCGACTTTGCCGAAAAGGCGGGCAAGAACGGTCTTCCCGAATCTCCCAACGTTTGCGACTGGACCTATGAGCAGCTGATGCAGCTCAACCTTAAAATGGGCACGGGCGGCGACGGCGCGGCTGTGACTCCCTACAAGATCCCCACTCTCGACGAGGCGATCAAGATCTGTGCAAACCGCATTCTTATCCGCCTTGACGTCAAGGAAGACACAAACGGCAAGATCTTTTGGGAATTCGACCGCGACATCTGGCCTCTGCTCGAAAAATACAAGGCTTACACAACCGTCGTATGCACATGGCACTCGGCGTTCGTCAGCAGCGGATACAAATTCACCCGTGAACTCCGCGAAAGAACTACCGCACTCTGCGGCAAGCCCATTCTCAATTTTATGAAGAACGGCTCGACCGGCAATCTTGTCGCAAGAGAGATCAAGAGCTACGGTCTTTCCTACGCAATGCGCCTGACCTGCAATTTCTCGGGTTACAGCTATAAAGCGTTCCTTGAAGAAAACAAATCAAGATTTGAAAGCTTCAAGGGAGTCATCCGAGTCTACGCCGACGTGCACAACACCAACCCAGCCTACCCCGAAAACTGCGAATCCGAAGCATTCTATCAGGAACTTTACGACGCAGGAATCAACATCCAGCTCGTTAATAAGGGCTTTATGATGTGTAAGTATATCGCGGAGAATTTCAGCCCCACGGAAATGAGTGGACAGTGATTAGTGGACAGTGAACAGAAAGATGCGAATGACAATTTAATTTGAATATTTGCAATCCATTGCACCGACTAATAATTTAATATACAAAGAACTCGGATATTTAGAAGTTTCGCTTCAAAACATCCGAGTTCTTCTTATTGTGGTTTTGCACTGTACGGAGTTTGCTCAATGCCGCACAAAATTATTTGCCCGCATCTTTCTGTCCACTGTCCCCTATCCACTGTCCACTCTTATCTGGCCACTAATCACTAACCACTTCTATCCTCCCCACTCTCACCACATAATTCCTTCCGCTGATATACGGCACGGTCTTGATGACGCTCTTTCCTTCCCTCTCCTCGAATTCGATCGGGGTGGAGTTGTCGAGCCATTCGGCGGAAATGATATGCTCGCCGTCAAGTGTGAAGGAGTCCTCGTATCTTGCCACGTCCTTCATGCGCGCGGCGTTGGGATCTGCGGAGGTGGGAAGTCCGAAGCAGAAGAGATAGAGCTTGTTGCCGTCGCGGAGAAGGAAATCGCGCCCGTCCGCGCTTTCGACCTTGATCCCCGAGGGGCGCGGCTTGCGGATCGCCTCGTCAAAGAGCCCGACCCATCTGCCGACCATTCCGTAAAATGCGCGGTCGATCTCGGAGATATATCCGTTGCCCATCGGTCCGACGTTGAGGAGCATATTTGCACCGCAGCGGCGGCAATCGGCAAGCTCCTCGATGATGGTCGCGGGGGATTTATAAAGCAGATCGCCCTCGGCGTAGCCCCAATGCGTGCCGAAGATCTCGCACATTTCGGATGCGATATACTTCGGAGAGCCCTCAAGGTTGAGCGGCTTCGGCTTGCCTCTCTCAAAAGTCACGCTGTCAAGCTCGATGTGACCGAGCTCGCCAAGCGCGGAAAGGCCGGTGTTGTTGACGATGATCGCCTCGGGCTGATGACGGCGGATCATCGAATACATCGCGTCCTCCTCCCAATCGGCATCCTTTTTGCTCCACTTGCCGTCAAACCAGATGCCTCCGATCTTGCCGTAGCGCGTGCAAAGAAGCTCGACGCTCTTTCGCAGAAAATCGAGATACGCGGGGAAATCGCTATTGAATCGTTCATCATACCAATCAAGGTAGGTATGATAGAAAAAGGGAATTATGCCGTGCTTGTTGCAGGCATCGACAAACTCGGCAACGAGATCTCTTCCTATAAAATGAACAGTCGAATAATCGTTGAGTCCGCAGGTATCGTAAAGCGAATAGCCGTCGTGATGGCGCGAGGTGAGCGTGATGTACTTGCATCCCGCGCCCTTCGCCGTCAGCACCAGCTTCTCCGCCCAATCGGTCTCGGGACGGAATTCGGGCGCATGGCTTCTGTATTCTTCTCTCGGGATCTTGTGCTGATGCATGACCCACTCGCCCTGCGCGAGAATGCTGTATATGCCGAAATGCACGAACATCCCAAGACCCATATTTTCAAAATCTTTAACGTACTGATGAACTATCATTGCTGTCACCTCACGGATTTTTTATAATTTTACCACAGATATCTCGCAAAATCAATACTTTTTTTGCGACAAATATCTATTAAATTGGACAAAATATATCAAAATTCTTGACAACAAATGAAAATTGTGCTAAAATTAAATAGCTCTCTATCCGAGAAAAATTTTTGTACGAAAGGACAAAAGAAATGAAAAAGACACTTTCCATCATCATGGCACTCTGCATGGTTCTTTCCGTTTGCTTCTTCTCTGTTTCCGCAGCAGAAGCAAAGGTCGGCGCCGTTGCAGCTGACTACAAGCCCGAGGGAACAGCTATCACCGATGCAGCCGGCTTTGCAGCTATGGCAGCTGACGGTATCTACTACCTCGCAAACGACATTACCCTCGACGCTACCTGGAATGCAGGCGTTGCTGTAAGCTCCACTTACAAGGAAAACAACGCATTCACCGGTACTCTCGACGGTAACGGCAAGACCATCACTACCTCCGCTCCCCTCTTTGCTAACCTTCAGGGTACTGTAAAGAACCTCACCGTTGCTGGTGCTATTGACGGCGGCGGACTCAACTGCGGTGTTGTAACAATGTGGACAAACGGCACACTCACCGTTGAAAACGTTCTCAACAAGGCTACCATCACAAACGGTGTAACCACCGGCGGTATCCTCGGCTACGGCGCAACCGGCACCATCGCAACCTTCAAGAACTGCCAGAACGATGCTGACCTCATTGCTACCAGCCAGATCGGCGGTATTGCAGGCTACATTCAGGACGACGTTGTTGTTATCGAGAACTGCGTAAATAACGGTAACCTCAGAACCGACAACTACGGCGCAGGTATCATCGGCCGTTTCGGACGTGATGCAGGCGCACTCCCGGACAGCGTTGCAACCATTACCGGTTGTGTAAACAACGGTACTGTTTCCGGCGCCAAGGGTCAGAGCGCAGGTATCCTTGCTTACCTCGTTGGCGGAGCAACCATCTCCGACTGTGTAAACAACGGTACTATCGTTAACGATACCGCTACCTCCGCAGGTATCCTCGGCTCCACCAGAGACCCCGATAAGACCAAGATCTCCGGCGTTCTCATCAAGGATTGCTTCAACTACGCTCCCGTCAACGGTGTTACATACGTCGGCGGTATCTGCGGATACCTCGGCAGAGACGCTAACCCCCACGACGGTTGGAACTTCCGTATGGAAAATTGCGGTAACTTCGGCAATATCACCGCTACCGGCTCCGGCACTATGTACGTCGGCGGCGTATCCGCATACGGTTGGGGCGGCAACGTTGGCTCCAACGGCCTTGCAAACGGCCTGCTCAACTGCTTCAACGCAGGTAACATCAAGGTTGACAACTCCGGCGATGATTCCGTAAAGGCATACGTTTCCGGCGTTATCGGTTACTTCAACACCAGCGTATACACCCTTGAAAACTGCTTCAACGCAGGTACAATCACCACCAACAAGACCACTTACGCTACCCTTATCGGCTGGAACAACAGAGGCGAGGGTGCTGAAGGCGTTACCGCTGATTACTGCAAGAACAACTACTCCGTTGCAAGCGGCGATATCCCCGTATTCTACAACGGTCCCGTAAGCGAGTCCGTAGGCTGCACCGTTGCTACCGCTGACCAGTTCGCAAGCGGCGAAGTTGCATACCTCATCAACGAGGCTGCAGGCGCAACCGTTTACTATCAGGCAATCGGCACCGACAAGGCTCCCACTCTCATCGCTGCAGAAGACGGCTCCAACGTAGTTGAGAAGAAGGCTGACGGCTCCTTCGCTAACCCCGCAAAGGAAGTTCCCGAGGAGACCAAGCCCGCTGAGCCCGTTCCCACCGGCGACTCCGCTCTCATCTTCGCAGTTGTTGCTCTCATTTCCGTTCTCGGAATCGCAACTGTTGCTAAGAGAAGAGAAAACTGATATTGATCAACAGTATTTTAAGCCATCCGCGCAAAAGCGCGGATGGCTTTTGTCATAGTTCGCGTCGTTGTAACATTGCACAAAAAAGACGTGTATTATTTGTAGTAATTCACAAAAATCATTTGCAAAGCATAAAATTTGTTAATAATCCTTGACATCCGTATAGCATTGTGTTAAAATTAATTACATCAAATTAAAAATAAGAAAGGAAACTATTATGAAAAAGGTACTTTCTGCCATTATGGCACTCTGCATGATCCTCTCGATCTGCTCGTTCTCGATCTCCGCTGCTCCCGAAGGAACCGCGATCACTACCGAAGCAGAATTCCTCGCTATGGATCCCGCAGGCACTTATTATCTTGCAAATGACATCACTGTCAGCGCTCCCTACGAGCAGGCATTCATCGGCACGCTCGACGGTAACGGTAAGACCGTAACCGTTTCGCAGCCCATGTTCTTCAACTTCGGCGGTAAGATCAAGAATCTCACTGTTGCAGGCTCCATCACCGCTCTCGCTGCTGACGCCGAGATCGCCGCTCTTGCAGGCGAAGGCGCTCGCGGTGCAGTTGCCGCTACCGTGAAATGCGGCACCGAGGTCGTTTTTGAGAACATCACCAACAAAGCCACTGTCTCCTCCATCGGCGATCTTCCCGATGACGACTGTGCAGGCGGTATCGTTGGTAAGATTCAGCTCGAAGGAGTTAAGGTAAGCTTCATCAACTGTGTAAACGATGCTGCTATCACCGGTCTCAACCAGGTTGGCGGTATTGCCGGTTATGCAAAGGCTGGCGCAAGCGTTACATTTGACAACTGCGTAAACAACGGCGAGATCAAAGAAGCTGTAGCAAACGCTTACTGCGCAGGTATCCTTTGCCGCGCAGACGTTGAATCCACCACCTTTAAGAACTGTGTAAACAACGCGGCAATTTCCTCCGGCAAGGACCAGGCAGGCGGTATGCTCGCATACGCATCCAAGGGATCCTTCACTTTCGATAGCTGTATCAACAACGGCGTTATCGCTCCTACAGTTGGTAAGGCAGGAGGTATGGCAGGTAACATCAACTGCAACGACGCTGACGGTTCCAAGGGTTACTTCATCACTATCACCAACTGTGTTAACAACGCTAACATCACCGTAGGCGGCGACGCACAGATCGGTGGCGGTATCATCGCACAGGCTCAGAACACCCTCGCTCTCAACGTTACTAACTGTGTAAACTACGGTGATGTCACCGCTACTCACAACTCCGCCGGCATCGTCGGTCAGACCAATACATCTATTATGAAGATCGCCTTCTGCGAGAACTTCGGTAAGGTAACCGTTACCAGCGATCAGTACGCAGGCGGTATCGTAGGTTACGCTCACGGCACCAAGCAGACCGCTTACTCTGCCGAGACATTCGATTACACCAACATCGTTGAATACAACATCAACCACGCTGATATTACCGGTGACTGGCGTGTAGGCGGTATTGTTGGATCCTTCGGCGGATCCGATTGCCGCGGTATCTGGCTCTGTCAGAACAACATCAACCTCGGTAACGTTACCTCTATGGGTACCGGCACGTCCGAATCCAACAACTGCGTTGGCGGTATCATAGGTTACGCTTACGGTTCCGGCAAGGTTGCTTGCGCTTACGTTATGAACAACCTCTCCATCGGTAACATCGAAAACAAGAGCGCAGACAAGGGTGTCGCTTCCTACATCCTCGGCTACATCAGCTCCAACGGTCTCTCCAAGATCACCGGTAATACCGCATCCGGTACCGTTACCGCTGCAAACGGCAACGCATTCGCATTCGGTTGGAACAACAACGAGAAGTACGTCTTCCTTGATTGCTCCGGCAACACCATCCCCGCAGGCTGCACCTATCCTCACACCCGTGAGCTTGGCGCAAACGACAAGGTTTACGAGGTTGGCACATTCGATATGGCTAAGCTTGTAAGCGGCGAGTACGTTTACAACTTCAACCAGGCTGCAGGCAAGGACGTTGTTTATATGACCGTTAACGGCACTGATTTTGCTCCCACCCTCATCGCTGACGAAGAAAAGGTAGTTGAGAAGAAGGCTGACGGAACCTATGGCAACCCTGTTAAGGAGCCCGAAACCACCGAGCCCGAGGAGACCAAGCCCGCTGAGCCCGTTCCCACCGGCGACTCCGCTCTCATCTTCGCAGTTGTTGCTCTCATTTCCGTTCTCGGAATCGCAACCGTTGCTAAGAGAAGAGAAAACTGATAACAGTTTGAATTAATACCAACTATCCGCGCTTAGGCGCGGATAGTTTTTTTGCATAAACTTGTCGTTGTGATATTCCACAAATCTGTCGCATATAATTTGTAGATTATGACAAAGTTTATCGATTTTTTATTCATATTTTTTCGTGAATACTTGACAATAGCGTATTGTTGTGATAAAATTAATCCACCAATATATATCAAGAAAGGAAATCATTATGAAAAAGACACTCTCTATCGTATTGGTTATTTGCACCATTCTCTCGATCTGCTCCTTCTCGGTAGCCGCTGCTCCCGAAGGAACCGCAGTATCCAGTGCTGCTGAATTTGCTGCAATGGCTGCAGACGGCAAGTACTACCTCGCAAACGACATCACCCTTGATGCCACCTATGCAGGTCCCTTCAAGGGCACACTCGACGGAAACGGCAAGACCCTGACCGTATCCGCTCCCATCTTCGCGGCTATCGAAGGCGCAACCATCAAGAACCTCACCGTTGCCGGTGCTATCGACGGCGCGGGCGCTGACGCAGCAGCAGTTGCTGTAACCGCTGCAGGCGCAGTTACCCTTGAGGGCATCGTTAACAAGGCTGCTATCTCCAACGCTGCAACCGGTGCAGGTATTCTTGCTATTGCAGACGCTACCGCAACAGTTACAATGATCAACTGCCGCAATGATGCTGCTATCAGCACCTCCGGCCAGGCTGCAGGTCTTGTTGGCTACATCAACAACAACGTAAACACCATCACCGGTTGTGAAAACACCGCTGATATTACCTCCACCGGCGGCAGCGCTGCAGGTATCATCGCTCGCTTTGGCGTGAACGCAGCTAAGGCTGACGTTGACAAGGTCATCATCACCGACTGTGTAAACTCCGGTAACGTTTATACCGACGGCACTCAGGCAGGCGGTATGCTCGCTTACCTCGTAGGCGGAACCGAGATCAAGAACTGCATAAACAAGGGTAATATCACCAGCTCCAACAACAAGGCAGGCGGTATTTTCGGCACCTCCATTAAGGACACCAAAAACGTTTGCGCGATCACCGTTGAAAGCTGTGTAAACTACGGCACCGTAAGCGCTCCCAAGGTAGCTGCAGGTATCGTTGGCCGTCTCGGCAGAGCAGTTCAGCTCGAAGGCATGAACTACATGGTTAAGAACTGCATCAACTACGGCGACGTTAAGGCTTACACCGCTATCACATACGATAAGGCTACCCTTTACATCGGCGGTATCGTCGGATACGCATACGGCGGATCCCTTACTCCCGCTAACGGCGTTATCAACTGTGTAAACCTCGGTAACATCACCGCTGACCGCAGCCATCTCACCGGCGCAAGCAGCCTTTACATCGGCGGTATCGTTGCTTACGTTAACGCTGTAAACTTCGAATGCAAGAACAACGTCAACACCGGCGTCGTTTCTATCAACGGCGAAGTAACCGGTATGGGCAATATCGTATATAACAAGAAGCTTGAAGCAGCAGGAGCTGAGGCTAATAACTACTCCGTTCAGATTGCTGACGGCGCAACCGATACCTTCACCAAGGTCGTCACCGCTGACCAGATCGCAAGCGGCGAAGTAGCTTACCTCATCAACGAGGCAGCCGGCGAGACTATCTACTATCAGGCAATCGGCACCGACAAGGCTCCCGTTCTCGAGGCAGCAAAGGATGGCTCCAACACCATTCTCAAGAATGCTGACGGCACTTACGGCAACCCCGTTAAGGAACCCGAGACCACCGAGCCCGAGGAAACCAAGCCCGCTGAGCCCGTTCCCACCGGCGACTCCGCTCTCATTTTCGCAGTTGTTGCTCTCATTTCCGTTCTCGGAATCGCAACCGTTGCTAAGAGAAGAGAAAACTGATAACAATACATATTGATAAAACTATCCGCGCTTCGGCGCGGATAGTTTTTTTTAATAAATTTGTTGTTGTGATAATACACAAATCGACAATTCAATATTTGTAGATTATGACAAAACTTCGCAACGCTATGTTCATATTTGGCTGTGAATGCTTGACAATTATTTATAATTATGATAGAATTATAAAGCCAAGTTTATATTAAGAAAGGATAATATTATGAAAAAGACACTTTCCATCCTTATGGCTCTCTGCATGATCCTCTCGATCTGCTCGTTCTCGGTTTCTGCCGCTCCCGCAGGCACCGCGATCACAAGTGAAGCCGACTTCCTTGCAATGAAGGAAAACGGCGCATACTACCTTGCAAATGACATCACAGTTACAAAATCCTATGATAAGCTC
>JAZQJB010000063.1:0-10349 GCA_045541375.1 Eubacteriales bacterium
CCTTAGGAGGGGGCTATTATATCCATTTAACTATGCAGGCGTACTATGATATTATATCACAAAAACCCAAAATATGCAATAGGCTTTTCAATTTTTTATGTAGTAATTCCTAATTGAAAAATAAATCGCAAAAAAATCAAAAATATCCTATATTTTTTCTCAAAAGGTATTGACAAAAGACAAGTTCCGTTGTATAATAATATGCCGCTTGAAATCGGCTCTTTTAAGTGCGTCAAAAAACGCCGCCGAAGTACAGCGAGTCTATAATGAAAGAGAGGTGCTTTCCAGTGTTTGCTATTATTACGACTGGCGGAAAGCAGTACAAAGTCACCGAGGGCGATATCATCTTTATCGAGAAGCTCGGCGCAGAAGAAGGCAGCGAGGTTGTTTTTGAGCAGGTTAATGCTATTTCTAACGACAACGGTTTCGTTGCAGGCACTCCCACCGTTGAAGGTGCTAGCGTAACTGCTAAGGTTCTTGCTCAGGGTAAGAACAAGAAGATCTACGTCATGAAGTACAAGGCTAAGAAGAACGAGAAGAAGAAGATCGGTCACAGACAGCCTTATACCAAGGTACAGATCGAAAAGATCGTAGGTTAATCAATTACAATGACAAAAGTCGTATTTTACAGAGCGGGCGGAACGTTCTGGGGCTTTGAGGAAACGGGACATACGGGCTACGGCGATGCGGGAGAGGACATCCTCTGCTCTGCACTCTCCGCCATGACGATGCTGATCGTCAATACGGTCGAGATCGCTTATGCTTCAAACATCGACTACGATGTGAACGAGGGCGCAACGAAGATCCGAGTATCTTCGAAGGCTGCACTTCCCGAATTCGAAGATGACGAGCGCAAGAGATATGCGGTATCGGGGCTTTTCATGGCTTACTATTACCAGCTCAACGATCTTACGCTTGAATACGGAGATTTCCTTGAGGTCGAAGTCGAAGACCGCGATTACATCTGATTACGACGCACCGCATCCGCAATCGGGCGGAAAAATTTAACGGAGGATATTTGAAATGCTTAGACTTTCATTACAGTTCTTTGCTCATAAGAAGGGCGTGGGTTCTACCAAGAACGGTCGTGATTCCGAGTCCAAGAGACTTGGTGTTAAGAAGACCGACGGTCAGCCCGTTATCGCCGGCAATATCATCATCAGACAGAGAGGAACCGCTGTTCATCCCGGCAACAACGTTGGCATGGGCACCGACCACACCCTCTTCGCTCTGATCGACGGTAAGGTCAAGTTCGAGCACAAGGCTGGCGGTAAGAAGCAGGTCAGCGTTTACGCCGACTAATTCTCTACCCCAAGGGAACGCATACTGCGTTCCGTCAGGAAAAGGCTATCGCGCAAGCGGTGGCCTTTTCTTTTATATATATGTTTATTAACAAAATTAACTTGACAAAATGCACGCAGAGTGTTATAATATACTGTGAATAATTATACTGTACGAAAGGACGGTTTAATATATGAGAAAGACTCTGAAATTAATTACCTTGATCCTCTGCCTTGCATCGGTCTTTTCGCTTTTCGCGTTTGCGGTTTTTGCAGATAACACTACCGATGACCAATTTGGCGGCAAGACAGTTAAAAGCTTTCTTCTCACCAACAAAACACTTTGTAAAACAGAATATACAGAAGGCGAGTATTTTGATCCCACCGGTCTATACGGAATTGCTTTCTTTGCCGAAGGTGGAAGCACGCTGATTCCGGCAGAAGATCTTGTTTATCTTGAAACCGGAGAGCTTACCCCAGATATCACAAGCATAACATTTGTTTGTAGCGGATTCACCGCATCTCTTGATATAGTTGTTACTCCAAATCCGTTTGCAAGCCAGATTGCTTACATTGAACTTACACCCCTCAAAACCGATTATCTCGCATTTGACACTCTCTCGGCTTCCGACTTCGAAGTTAAGGCGATAAGATCGGACGGAACGGTCGAGATCATCGACAGTGCTCTTTGCAGCTTTTACCCCGAGCTCGGAGAACCGCTTTCCTCGAGTGACAAGAAGGTCAGAGTTACATATAACAACGGTAGCTCCGAATATACCGCAGAGGCTGATATCAACGTTCAGACCGTGCTCTCCTATGAATTCAACGGTGCTGACACGGCATATCTTTACGAGGGGCTTACTCCCGATGCCCCCCGCGGACTCAGCGTTACCGTATATTTCGATGAAGCACGCACGCTCTCGAAGACCTTGAACTCATTCGATATCACCTATCACGCAGACGCTATCCGCGGAAACGAACTCGGCAAGACCACCATCGGAATCATCATTGATACCGAAACGGTAGATTTCGAGCTTGACGTTCTTCCTATCTCCGGATACAAGATCACGGGACTCAAGGAAGTATATTATTACGGTGATGAAATAGCGCTTGATCAGGTTCGTGCTTATGCGACCTACTCCGACGGTGCGACGATCAACGTCACCTCCGAAGTAACCATCGAAGCCCCCGCAGTTGCTGTTTTCGGAAGCAAGATCACAGCCTTCCACAACGGATTTGATCTTAAGGATTTTCTTGAAACGGACCTTCCCGAAGGAACTCTGACGGTTATCAACCAGCCAAACAAGATCAAATATGAGATCGGCGAAATGTTCGACAGCACGGGGCTTTCCCTTGCCATTGAATATTCTGACGGACACCGTGTTCTGCTCCTCCCCGCCGAATATGAGCTGACCTTCCCCATTCCTCTTACATCAGAGAATAAAACCATAACCGCCGAATATTACGGTGCCAAGGCCAATATTTCCGTTTCGGTAGGTGATGAAGCCTACATAGTAAAGCTCGAGCTCATCGGCTCCCCCAGCGTGCTTGATTATTTCGAAGGCAGACTTCTTAACACCTCGGGGCTGATAATCGAAGCATATCTTTCTGACGGTTCAAAGATCATCGTTAACCCCCAGACCCTCAATTTCAAGCCCTCGCTTGATACTCCCCTGACTCCCGATATCACCGAGGTAATCATCTCGGCAAATGACGGAACCGAAAATTATTGCTATTGCAGCTACCCCATCACAGTTATCAAGAGAACTCCCACAGCTCTTATTGCAACCGCGCAGCCGAACAAGCTCGTTTATATTGAAGGTGAAAAGTTCGATCCCGATGGACTCGCGCTCAACCTAATCTTCAACGATATGTCTAGCATCGTCCCCTCCAGCTTCTCCTTTTCTCCCGAACTCGGCAGCGCGATCGTGCTTCATTCGAACGCTACCGAAAAGTACATCATTTATGCGATCTATGAATATGAAGGAACGTCATTTTCATATCCCATTGAGATAACCGTTGCCCCTGCAGAGGTCGAAAAGCTTCTTGTTTCAAGAGATCCCGCAAAGACGGTTTATAACATCGGCGATACTGTTGAGATCGAAGGACTTGAACTGATCCTCATTTACAAGGACAGAACGATCTCTTCCGCGCAGGTTCCTGAGGGATATTACGCATTCTCCCCCTCGATCATCACCAAGGACACAAAAGAGATTTCTGTATCCTTCCGCGGAATTACGGTTTCTATCCCGATAAATGTTAACGGAGTTGAGACCAATCCTCCTGTGACCACCGATCCCGTGCCTCCCGAAACGTCCGAGCCCGCGGAAACTACGCTTCCCTCCGACGAATCATCAACGGATGAAACAACATCCGACCCCATCGTAACGACCGAGCCCGAAACAAGCGAGACTGAGGTTACCACAGAGCCCGAGGTCACTACCTCTCCCGGTGATGTATCAACAGATGAAGAAACCACGACTGAGCCTCATACCGGCGACAAGGACAAGGGACCTTCCCTCCTCTCGCTTTGGATCATTGTCATTGTGGTAATAATTGCGGCTCTCATCGCACTTATAATCTACTACAAAAAGAATTTCACCTAATTAAAAAGACAAGCTCCGAGGCAATGCCTCGGAGCTTATTTTTGTTATTTTTCCGCGTTCTCTGCAGCGTAGAGTGTGTTGCAGATAAGCATTGTGACCGTCATCGGGCCAACTCCGCCGGGGACGGGGGTGATGTAACCCGCGACCTCCTTGACAGAGTCGAAGTCAACGTCACCGCAAAGCTTGCCTTCTGCATTGCGGTTCATACCAACGTCGATGACCGCCGCGCCGGGCTTGATCATATCGCCCGTGATAAGACCCGCTCTGCCGACAGCGCTGACAAGGATGTCCGCGCGTCTTGTAACAGCGCCGAGATCGGGAGTACGGCTGTGAGCGATGGTAACCGTGCCGTCAGCGGCAAGCAGAAGCGCCGCCATGGGTCTGCCGACGATGTTGGAGCGTCCGACAACGACGCATTCCTTGCCCGCAACGGGGATCTCATAGTGCTTGAGCATTTCCATAATGCCCGCAGGAGTGCAAGGAAGGACGTTGCCCTCATCAAGGCACAGATGTCCCGCATCGAGTTTTCCGAAGGCGTCAACGTCCTTTTCGGGAGCCACAGCGGCAACGACACGCGCTTCGTCGATATGCTTCGGCAAAGGAAGCTGAACGAGCAGACCGTCAACCGTGGGATCTGCGTTGACCTTCTCGACCTCCGCGATGACCTGGTCGGTAGTGTAGGATTCGGGGAGGATATTGCAGGTGGATGCAAATCCGACCTCTTCGCAAGCGCGGAGCTTGTTGCGAACGTAAACGACGGATGCGGGGTCTTCGCCTACTCTGATGACGCAGAGACCGGGCTTGCGTCCGTATTTCTTTTCAAATTCTATTCTCTTTTCGGTTACCTCGCCGCGAAGCTTTGCGCTGACGAGCTTGCCGTCAATCAGTATCGCCGACATTCTTTTCTTCCTCCTTGGGGTCTTCTTTTTCTTCGGTTTTATTATCTTCGTTCAGCATTTCGCCGTAGGCAGATACTTCACCCTCGGCAGCCGCAAGTTTTGCGCGATTCGATGCGCGGACGCCGAGATATACGAGCAATGCAAATCCAACAACAAAGCACAGGAATGCCACGACCTGCGAGATGCGGAACGTTCCCACCATAAGGCTGTCGGTGCGAAGTCCTTCGATGAACATTCTGCCGAAGCCGTACCAGGTGATATACATCAGGAAGACCTGACCGTCGTACTTTTTCTTCTTGTAAAGAGCATTGATGATAAGGAATCCGACGAGATTCCAGAGCGATTCGTAAAGGAACGTGGGCTGGCAGACGTAGGAATTCATCCAATCCTCGTGGCGGAGCTCCATTCGCATAAAATAGAGCAGGCTGTCCTCGACGGGTGCCTCACCGTATGCCTCACCGTTGAAGAAGTTGCCCCATCTGCCGACGATCTGACCGATCATAACGCCGGGGCAGACCATATCAAATGCCTTCTGCCACTTGATCTTTTTGTAGAGCGACACGCAAAGAAGCGCGGTCGCGCCGCCGATGATGGCACCGTAGATTGCGATACCGCCGTTCCAGATGGCAAATATCTCGCCGAAAGTGTATTTTTGATCAGATGTGATAACGTAGTAAAGTCGCGCGCCGACGATGCCGCTGATTACGGTGAAGATCGCGTAGTCAAGCAGATCGTCAAAGGATACGCCCTCGTGCTTCGAGCGATAATAGGCATAAAGAAAGGCAAGAATAATGCCCGTCACCATAATTATGCCGTACCATCTGACCTCGATGGTGCCGAAAAGGCTGAAAGCGACCTTGTTGAAGCTGATCTCGCCTATTCCAAGGCCGGGAAAGGATACTGTAACCATTATAGTCTCCTTATGTAATTTAGTCATGGGATGGATAAGCGTCGCCGCTTATCGGGATGGATTCACCGAGGAAAGTGGGCTCGGGCTTGATGAGCGCGTAGAAAAAGTCCTTCATTCTTGCCAGCGACTCACGCATATCCTGATAATCCTGCGAGCCGTAGCCGTGGAGAGATGCGCTGACGCCGTAAGCCTCGATGCCGAGCTTTTCGGCAATGTAGAGCGAGCGGTAAAGGTGATATTCTTGAGTCACGATGATAATACGCTTCGCACCGAAGATCTCTTTTGCGCGGTATATGCTCTCGTAGGTCGAAAATCCCGCGTGGTCGGTGAAAACGTCCTTGCGCTCGATGCCGTGCTCTTCGGCTTTGTCGAGCATATAGTTTACCTCATCGTAAACTTCTCTGCCGTGGTCGCCCGTCATAAGAAGCTTTGGCGAGGCACCCATATCATAGAGCCCGAAGGCGGTGGTCAGTCTGTCCGCAAGATATTGCGAGCGAACGTGACAGCCAAGAACGAGGATGCAATCAATATCGCCGAGCTGTGCCGCGGTATGCGGTTCAAGTATTTTGTCCTTCGTCACCGACTTGATAGCGGCATTGAGTGAGAGCAGCGTGATCGCAAAAAGCAGGGCAAAAAGCAAGAGGAGCACGACCGCGTTCTTTGCGATCGCGCACCACTGCTTTTTGGTTATTTTTTTGAGGAACTCGGGCATATTATTCGCCGAGTCCGAGTCTGTGCTCGATGACGGTAGCCGCGATGTCGAGATAATCGCTGTCAAGCTCCTCGATCTTTCCGTCGTCGCAAAGAGATGCGAGCTTTGCATCAAGCGGGATCTGACCGAGAACGTCATATCCGAAGCCCTGTGCGATCTCGAGGATGTGGCTGTCGCCGTAGATATTGATGCGCTTGCCGCAATCGGGGCAAACGGCATAGCTCATATTCTCAACAAGTCCGAGAACGGGAATATTCATCATATTCGCCATATTTGCCGCCTTGCCGACGATCATGGAAACGAGCTCCTGGGGGCTCGAAACGATGACGATTCCGTCAAGGGGAAGGCTCTGGAAAACGGTGAGCGGAACGTCGCCGGTTCCGGGAGGGCAGTCAACGAGAAGAACGTCGATGTCGCCCCAGATGGTATCCTTCCAGAACTGCTTTACGGTGCCTGCGATAACGGGACCTCTCCAGATAACGGGACGGCGCTCGTCCTCAAGAAGGAGGTTGACAGACATCATCTTGATGCCCTTTTCGGTCTCGGGCGGGAACATTCCGTCCTCGCTGCCGGTGACTTCGCTCTTAACTCCGAAAGCCTTGGGAACAGAGGGACCCGTGATATCTGCATCAAGTACGCCGACCTTGTAGCCCTTGCGCTGAAGGAGTACAGCGAGCATACAGGTGACAAGGGACTTACCTACGCCGCCCTTGCCGCTGACAACGCCGATGACGTGCTTGATATTACTCTTTGCATTTGCGGGCTCGTGCAGATCCTGCGGCTCTTTGCGAGAGGAGCAGTTTGCAGAGCAAGTTGAACAGTTGTGTGTGCATTCTGACATTTTATATTCATCCTTTCGATAAGAAAATATTTACCTACTATAATTATACCCCCTTTTGCTACCGAAGTCAATGACCTGATTATTAATAAATTGATTTTTTGAAAAAAATTCGCGTCCGAATGAAAAAAATTCCTCTAATTTAACATAAAAGACTTGATTTTTCGTGAAAAAAAGGTATACTATATAAGGTTAATATAAATTTCTAAAAGCGAAAGGAATTTTTGCAATGAAAGAACTCAAAAAAGCCGCTTATGCTCCCGTGAAGGGTCCCGTGCTGACCATCGTTATGGACGGTGTCGGAATCGCTCCCGAAGGACCCACAAATGCAGTAAGCCGCGCATTCACTCCCACTCTTGACAAGCTTCTCTCGAACCATCCCTGCGTGACTCTCAAGGCTCACGGTACCGCAGTCGGTCTTCCCAGCGATGACGACATGGGTAACTCCGAGGTTGGACACAACGCTCTCGGCGCAGGTCAGGTATTCGCACAGGGCGCAAAGCTTGTGACCCAGTCGATCGAGTCCGGCAAGATGTTTGCTTCCGAGACCTGGCAGACTCTCATTTCCAACGTAAAGACCAATTCCTCCACCCTTCACTTCCTCGGACTCTTCTCCGACGGTAACGTTCACTCGCACATCGACCACCTCAAGGCAATGCTCGTGCGCGCAAAGGAAGAGGGCGTAAATAAGATCCGCATTCACATCCTTCTTGACGGACGTGACGTAGGTGAGACCTCGGCTCTCGACTACATCCTTCCCTTCGAGGAATTCCTCACCTCTCTCCGTTCCGACGATCTCGACATCTGCATCGCGTCGGGCGGCGGAAGAATGAAGATCACCATGGACCGTTACGAGGCTGACTGGTCGATGGTTGAGCGCGGATGGAAGACCCACGTTCTCGGCGAGGGCAGACAGTTCGCATCCGCTGAGGAAGCTGTCAAGACCTACCGCGCAGAGACCGGCGTTATCGACCAGGATCTTCCCGCATTCGTCATCGCAAAGGACGGCAAGCCCGTAGGCACAGTTGAGGACGGCGACAGCTTCATCTTCTTTAACTTCCGCGGTGACCGTTCCCTCGAGATCTCCCGCACCTTCGACGAGGGCGAGACTTTCGACAAGTTCGACCGCGTCCGTCATCCTAACGTAGTATACGCAGGTATGCTCGAGTACGACGGCGACCTTCACATTCCCTCCCGTTACCTCGTTTCTCCTCCCGAGATCACCAATACCCTCGGCGAGTACCTTGCAGGCAGCGGAATCTCCCAGCTTGCGATCTCCGAGACTCAGAAATACGGTCACGTGACCTACTTCTGGAACGGCAACCGCTCGGGCAAGTTCTCCGAGGAGCTCGAGACCTACATCGAGGTTCCCTCCGACGTTATTCCCTTCGAGCAGAGACCTTGGATGAAGTGCGCAGAGATCACCGATAAGCTCATCGAGTGCCTCGAGTCGGGCAAGTATCGCTACCTCCGCGTAAACTTCCCCAACGGCGATATGGTCGGCCACACAGGCTCGCTCCTTGCAACCGTTTGCTCGATGGAAGCGCTTGACCTTCAGCTTGCGCGTATCCTCACAGTAGTTGACAAGCTCGGCGGCGTTGCAGTCATCACCGCTGACCACGGCAACGCAGACGAGATGGCAGAGCTTGACAAGAAGACGAAGGCTCCCAAGACCAACAAGGATGGCTCCTACAAGGCAAAGACCTCGCACACCCTCAATCCCGTTCCCTGCATCATCTACGACGCATCGGGCGAGGGCAGAATCAGCGTCAAGGCCGATAACGGTCAGTTCGGTCTTTCCAACGTAGCTGCTACCGTTGTGAACCTTCTTGGTTATGAGGCTCCCGAGATGTGGGATGAGTCTCTTATAGAGATGAAATAATAGGTTATAGCTAAATATTGATCACGCCCGCGCGTCCGAAAGGATGCGCGGGCGAATTATTCATTTTTCATTATTCATCATTCATTATTCATTCAACGGCATTAATGAATGATGAATAATGAAGCCGCTTCGCTGATGAATAATGAATAATTGCGGTGAATTTCCTCGCCAAAACTCGGAAATTTTCGATTATTATTAAAGAACCGATCAAGGTTATCGCACCCCGATCGGCTCAAAATTTTAGGTTTTAGATCTTATCATCCATAATGTCTATGGCAAGCAGACTGAGTTGAGACTGAACATAATTGATAATTTCAATTCGTCCATCCTCGTCAGCGACATCAGATGCTTCATCCAAATATGTAAGCCAAAGATTTTTGATAGTATCGATCTTCTCTTTTTTTGCGTTCTTCTGTTCTTGATACAGATCGTTATACACGATCTTATAGAAATCAAGAAGCGAATTGAGCGTTGCTTCGCGTTCGCTGAAGATAGCGTTTATGACTTTCGTCTTATTCAAAACGACTTCGTTGATAACCGACTTTGTTGGGGTTCCACCCTCCATTTCGTCCGTATCATGTACCTCGACTAATGCGTCGAGCGTATCTTTGAGCGATGTCAACTGTTCCTGAAGCTTGATGATCTGCGCCCAGACTTCCGATTTGGTAAGCTCTGCGGTTTTCTGTTCTGCGGTGGTATTGATATTTTCTGACATTTTATTATCCTCCAAATATATATCTGGCGGACACGCAAGGCAAATCTTATTTTCTCCTACGAAGCGTGCCCTGCCACTTTTTACAAGACCTTTCGCCCTTTTCGGGTAGGTCGCTTCATATTCGTTTCCTTGCTCATCAACAACAATTACGTTTTTTTCGATGGGTGTCGCCCCCTTTTGTATTGATTGGCTTTCTCGCTAATGTCGTTTTTTGTTATGGGTACCATCCCCGATTAGCAATTTTATTATAACATATATGATGTCAAATTGCAATACATTTTGAAGATTATTTGTTATTGTTTTTTGCGGTGTTAATTGAAGAAACAAGCATTGCCCTTAGGGATTTACATTTGGATTCCAAAAAGTTATATTGCTCTTCTCCGATATAGTTAGTTTTATAGAGTAACTCCAACCAATAGCCCGTTTCGTTTGCTAAGTCGGATCGTAGCCATGTCGTTCTGTGAGCCAAGGAGTTGACTGCCTTATTTGTCTTCCTAAGACCGCTTG
>JAZQJB010000064.1:0-4115 GCA_045541375.1 Eubacteriales bacterium
GCGACTTAAGGCGCTGCCTTAAGAAACCGCCACCTTTTGAAAAAGGTGGACGAAAACTTCCCGCTGCTGTTATCTTTTATTTAATGGAAATTTCCGAGCGCAGCGAGGAAATTCTCCACAACTTTTCACTTTTCACTTTCCACTTTACACTTTTCTCCCTCTCCATCACTATTAACTCACGAAAGGTTAATCCCATGGTTTACAGAATCTACGTTGAAAAAAAGCCCGGCTTCGACAACGAGGCGCGTTCTCTCGCAGGTGAGTTGCGCGAACTCCTCGGCATCTCGGGTGTAAAATCGGTTCGTCAGATCAATCGCTACGACTGCGAAGGTATCTCCAAGGAGCTCTTCGATTACTGCGTCCGCACAGTCTTCTCCGAGCCGCAGATGGACAGCGCCACCGCCGAGGTCGATCTCTCGGGCGCGCGCGTTCTCGCTTCCGAATATCTGCCCGGTCAGTTCGATCAGAGAGCTGACTCCGCCGCGCAGTGCATTCAGCTCATCTCCCGCGGCGACCGTCCCACAGTCCGTTCCGCGAAGATCTACGCGATCTACGGCGATATTTCCGACGCCGAATTCGCCGAGATCACAAAATTCCTCATCAACCCCGTTGAATCCCGCGAGGCAAGTCTTGATGCGTTTGACACCCTCCGGGCAGAATATCCCGTCCCCGCTGACGTCAAGATCCTCGAAGGCTTCACCGCCCTCGACCGCGCGGGACTCGAGGCGTTCGTTTCCGATTACGCCCTCGCTATGGACATCGACGACATCACCTTCTGTCAGAAATACTTCAAGCAGGAAGGCCGCGATCCCTCGATCACCGAGATCCGTATGATCGACACCTACTGGTCCGACCACTGCCGTCACACCACCTTCCTCACCGAGATCGACTCAGTCACCTTCGAGGACGAGCTTCTTCAGAAGGCTTATGACAATTACATCGGCATCCGCAAAGAACTCGGCAGAACCAAGCCCGTGTCGCTGATGGACATCGGCACTCTCGCCGCAAAATATCTCAAGTCCACGGGACAGCTCCGTAATCTCGACGAGAGCGAAGAGATCAACGCCTGCACCGTCAAGATCAAGGTCACCGTTGACGGCGAGGAGCAGGATTGGCTTCTCCTCTTCAAGAATGAGACCCACAACCATCCCACCGAGATCGAGCCCTTCGGCGGTGCGGCGACCTGCATTGGCGGCGCGATCCGCGACCCGCTTTCGGGCAGAAGCTACGTTTACGCCGCAATGCGCGTGACGGGTGCGGCTGACCCCACAAAGCCCATTTCCGAGACCATCAAGGGCAAGCTCCCCCAGCGTCAGATCGTAACCGGCGCGGCAGCGGGTTATTCCTCCTACGGTAACCAGATCGGTCTTGCGACGGGTCTTGTCAACGAAATCTATCACCCCGGATACGCCGCAAAGCGTATGGAGATCGGTGCCGTTATCGCCGCCGCTCCCGCTGATTGCGTGCGCCGCGAGTGCCCTCTGCCCGGCGACTACGTCATTCTTCTCGGCGGCAGAACCGGACGCGATGGCTGCGGCGGTGCTACCGGTTCATCCAAATCCCACACCGCGACCTCTCTTGCCGACTGCGGCGCAGAGGTTCAGAAGGGTAACGCTCCCGAGGAGCGCAAGCTTCAGCGCCTTTTCCGCAACGCGGAGGCATCCCGCCTCATCAAGCGCTGCAACGACTTCGGCGCGGGCGGTGTTTCGGTTGCCATCGGCGAGCTTGCCGACGGCTTGACCATCAATCTTGACAAGGTTCCCAAGAAGTACGAGGGTCTTGACGGCACCGAGCTTGCTATCTCCGAATCGCAAGAGAGAATGGCTGTTGTTGTTGCCGCCGAGGATGCCGCGCGCTTCATCGAGATCGCGACCGCCGAGAATCTCGAGGCGACCCACGTTGCGACTGTTACCGAAGAACCCAGACTCACAATGTTCTGGCGCGGCAAGCAGATCGTTGACCTTTCCCGCGAATTCCTCAATTCCAACGGCGCGGAAAAGCACATCGACATCAAGGTTCCCGCGATCGACAAGGAAGCCCTCGAAAAGGTTTCGATCTACGACTCTTCCCTTTCCTTCACCGAAAATTACCGCGCTCTCGCATCCGACCTCAACTGCTGTTCGGGCAGAGGTCTTTCCGAGCGCTTCGACTCCACCATCGGCGCGGGCACGGTTATGATGCCCTTCGGCGGCAAGCGTCAGCTTTCGCCCATTCAGACGATGGTACACAAGATCTCCGTCGAAAAGGGTCACACCGACGACGTTTCCCTCATGAGCTGGGGCTACAACCCCTTCCTCTCCGAGGCTTCTCCCTACCACGGCGCATATATGGCTGTCGTTGAGTCGATCTGCCGTCTTGTCGCTTCGGGCGCGGAGTACAAGGACGTTTACCTCACCTTCCAGGAATATTTCAAGAAGCCCGGCCGCGACGGCGAGCGTTGGGGTCAGCCGATGGCTGCTCTCCTTGGCGCATTTGCCGCACAGACCGCACTCGGAAGCGCCGCAATCGGCGGTAAGGACTCGATGAGCGGCTCGGCGCAGGATCTTGACGTTCCTCCCACCCTCGTTTCCTTTGCCGTAACCGCGGACAAGGTGCAGAACATGATCTCCTCCGAGTTCAAGGCTGCGGGCAACAAGGTTCTGCTTCTGAAGCCGAAGTATGACGAAAACGGTCTTCCCGTGACCGAATCGCTCCTCGCCCTCTTCTCTGCCGTAACCGCATCCCAGCGCGCGGGCGACTGCGTGAGTGCGTTCACTCCCGGCATCGGCGGCGTAGCTGAAGCTCTTATGAACATGGGCTTCGGCAACAACATCGGCGTAACTCTTAACAGCGACATTTCCACGTCCGACATTTTCAACCTCGCGGGCGGTTCCTTCATCCTTGAAGTTAAGCCCGAGGCAAATGTCGTTGTTGGAAACTATGATATTATCGACCTTGGCGTGCTCAATTCCGAGGCTGTCATCACCCTCGGCTCCGAAAGCATTGCGCTTGCGGATCTCCTCAAGATCTCCGAGGACAAGCTCGAGTCTGTCTACGCTTGCAACATCACTCCCCCCGAGCGCAAGATCGAGACGGTAAGCTGTGCTCCCAAGGCATATCCCGCTCACGCTCCCATCGCTGTGGCAAGACCCAAGGTACTCATCCCCGTCTTCCCCGGCACGAACTGCGAATTTGACACCGCAAAGGCATTCGCAGACGCGGGCGCAGACCCCGAGATCTTCGTTATCGCAAACCTCAGCGCGGAAACTGTTGCACGCTCCGTCGAGCAGTTCGCAAAGAAGGCACGCGAGAGCCAGATCATCTTCATCCCCGGCGGCTTCTCGGGCGGCGACGAGCCCGACGGTTCGGGTAAATTCATCACCGCATTCTTCCGTAACGGCGAGGTCAAGGACGCAGTCACCGACCTTCTTGACAACCGCGCCGGCCTTATGGGCGGTATCTGCAACGGCTTCCAGGCGCTCATCAAGCTCGGACTCGTTCCCTACGGCAAGATCATCGACACCGACGAGACCTGCCCGACCCTGACCTACAACGACATTTCGCGCCACCAGTCGAAGATCGTCCGCGTCAGAGTTTCCTCGAACGCATCGCCCTGGCTTTCCGCTTGCAACGTCGGCGACGTTTACAGCGTACCGATCTCGCACGGCGAGGGTCGCTTCGTAGCATCCGACGAACTGCTCGCACAGCTTGCGGCTAATTCCCAGATCATGACGCAGTACGTTGACGCCTGCGGCAACGCGACCGGCGACATCCGCTTCAACCCCAACGGCAGCGCAAATGCTGTCGAAGGCATCCTCTCCCCCGACGGCAGAGTATTCGGCAAGATGGGTCACTCCGAGCGTAAGGGCTCGGGACTCTACCTCAACGTCCCCGGCGAGTATGATATGAAGCTGTTTGAGTCGGCAGTTAAGTATTTTAAGTGATCAGTGGTTAGTGGACAGTGAACAGAAAGTTGCGGATTGATAATTTAATTCGCGACTCTGTCCATTGGAAAGCTATTTGATTTGAAAAATTAACAGAAAACTCGGATATTTTGAAGTTAAAAGCTTCTTGATATCCGAGTTTTGTTTTGTGCCTTGTACTTCGTGCAGTACAGACTCCGCCACCCCTCATTC
>JAZQJB010000065.1:0-10167 GCA_045541375.1 Eubacteriales bacterium
ATCAATGCCTATGTCGATCATTGAGTCTCCCGACGTGCGAAGCAGATAACAATCACCATCGATCCACTCTTCCGGAATGGCAACGTAGCCTTGAATCATCTGCGAGTTGTCTTCGGGCTTGCCGCATACAATAGATCCTACCATGGCAACGCGTCGGAACGCGGACTTCATCTTTTCTTGCCCGTTGATGGAGAGTGTATCCTTGCCGTTATATTTGATAACCCCACGGTCACGGAGCGTGGTCAGATAACGGTATCCCACCGATTTGCTCATTTCCATATACTCAAGTATAACCTTGAATTTAGGCGATTCGCCATTGTTCTCCCTTATGTAGCGGTGAATAAACTCCGCCATTTGATTCAGTTTGTCTTCATTCATCCTTTTCATAACTGCCTCACAAAAACTACGTGCAATAAAAGAACCAAAGGTTCTTATATAGTATATCACATGACGAATCGTTTGTCAATACCTTTTTGAAAATATGCGGAGTTTCATTGGATTCACTACGGCAGTTCCGGCTTTTCATACACTTTATACCTCTTGTCGATTTGCATAAATTCGGAAGGATGCTTTTGTGCAAGCATACAAAGTTTATTGCAGATGGTAAAAATCTTATGTTGAAGCGTAACTTTTTTGACTAAACCGAGTCTTATTTAATAGAGGCATACTATTGTTATATAGGTTGAGCACATATACATTGTTGACAAAAATCTATAGGTATGATAAAATATAGTTAGCAGAAATTATCGATTAGTATGGTTGAACAGTGTTATAAAAGTGAAGGGAGGATATACGATGATAAAGATGTTTTTGTCTGAAGTGCATTTATATGAAGATACATCTTCTGGAGATATTCAACTTTTAACATTTGTAAGCGGTACTCGAAGCACTTGATTCCGAGAACCATTATAGCATCCTCGACTTTTGCTCCGATAACGAAGTTGTAATTATTTGTTATGTATATGACTGATGGAGTGGAGATTATATCTTTGCATATACAAATGACGGTGAAATAATTCACATAATTCCCGGATAACTTATTTATTTTTCTCCGAGGCTTTGCCGCGGGTAAAAACTAATTATTTAGGAGATTCAATATGAAAAATACAATTAAATGTATCTGTTTGCTCATATCTGCGTTGATACTTTTTTCATCCTGTCAATCGGTATATGAAATACCTCTTGAAACCACAGCTCCGCCGGAAGGTTTGGACATAGACCCCGATCAGGAATATTTTACAATGGGGCATCCGTATAGAAGCGGTGATCCGACTTCAGGTTTATTATATGAAGGATGTTTGATATATATTGAAAAAGTTCCCACAACGGGTATAATAGGATATAAAGGTTCGGGCACGGAAAAGACTCCGATATACGGTGATACATACGTTGAAAGAGTGGTAAAATACAACCCGGTAACTGGGGTTGTGTCAAGCCCTTGCCTCATTCCAACCTGCAACCATTCTCTTGAATCTGATTGTCCATTACTTTTTGAGCGGCCGGACGAAAGAGTGTACCATTATTATTTTCGCGGAATTTTTGGAGACTGGCTAGTAATATTTGAACAGTATCGGAATGAAGAGTATGTAAATCTATTTGAACAAACATTTTACAACCTCAAGACAGGTGAGGTTAGGCGTGTGTTCGATGATGATTTGGGGTCCAATGTTTTGATTCGTTGGAATGGCGGTTCTTACCATGACGGAAAATATTATATTGTAAAACAAATTCTTGATTATTCCCAAACAGGTTACAAACCCGGTGTAGAAGGTCAAAGTATTAAGAATTATGAACCTATAACCAAGCAGTATCTTTACGAGTATGATTTTGAAACCGGCAAGTCAAAGGAACTGTTTTATGTGTCTCCGGGATTCAATATTGGTGCAGTATCCAGCCAAAGGCTTTATTTGGGCGATGATACCAGAAAAATTGTTTCATATCCTAAACATGCTACAGACGGTTCGGGTAAACAGACCGAAAAAACGATGAGCGGCATGGGAGTGAGTAATTTTCTCGGATACTATTGCTTCTATTATAAGAATAACGGTTATACCGTTTATAATAGAAAGAACGATGAGAAAAATGAAATAGTTTTTGATTATTCGATTACTTGCAATGTGTGCGTGACCGAAAGAGGTGTTCTTTCCTGCCATCAAACGGCGTATGACGAGTGGAAAGATTTTTCTTCCAAAGAGTACAAAAGACAAAATCCCCAAGCAACCTCAAAAGAGGTTAATGCTGCTGCGAGAAAAATATTGGGCTCCGGTAAGGCGCAGATATGGAAGTGCGGATTTATGGGTGAGGATCCTCACGTGATCTTTGAATTAGAGTGTGCATACATTGAAATTATTGCCGCGCAAGGCGATTACGTGTTTGCTACAATTGAACATTACGATCCCGAGACGGGCGATGTTACTTCCAATCCCAATGGCCACCGTTGTGTTATAAACACCCAAACTGGTGAAATTACGGAGATTCCGTTCCTTGATATCGTTGTTCCTGATGAGTATTTGAACTAAAACAGCAAGCGCGACAAGACTAAATACAAAGGAGAATCAATATGAAAAACACGATAAAAATCATCTGTACGCTTGTTTCAGCGTTGATTCTTTTCACATCTTGTCAATCTGTTTACATAGGAACACCGTCGCCGTCGATCGGTCCCGACGAATCCGCGCCGCTGCAGGTTGATGGTGAGGAGGAATACTATACTCCCGGCACACTCTTTAATTCGGGCGATATACAGAACGGATTTATGTATTATGATTATTGGATATACGAGGAGGGTCAGTACTATAAGGAACTGGCAATTGTTTCTCCGAGCGGTAAAAAGACGTATAATGAAAAGTATGCAAGCCGTCTTGTCAAGGTGAATACCGCAACCGGAGTTGTTTCAAGCCTTTGCCTTGATCCCGTTTGCAACCACTCGCCCCGTTCGGGTTGCCCTATGATCGCGCCCGAGGGATGGGGAATATATATTCCCGTCATAGTGGGTGATTGGGTAGTTGTTGAAAAGACCACGAGCAGCGAAATCTACGGCAGGATGTACGAATGCTTTGCCTACAATCCGCTGACAGGGGACAAGCAGGATATTCTGATTAATGAATATGGCGAAATGACCGTGACAGAATGGGCGGGCATGGCGGTGTTTGGCAACAAGCTTTACAGCATCAGGCGTTTTATGGACTATTCAAAAACGGGCTATGTCCCCGGTGGTGATAAGCCTATGTCGAGCTTCACGCCCGAAACCGTCTGCGTTTTCAGCTACTATGATTTTGATTCAAAGAAAACGGTGGAACTGTTTGAGGTGCCCGCGGGCTACGCAATCTATGCCGTGACGAACAAGCGATTTTTCTTCCGCACTCCCGAGGGCGAAATATTCTCCACCGGGTATGACGGAAAGAATCCGGTCAAGGAGGATGTGTTTGATTTCATCATCACAAACAAGATCGGACCATACGCATACCACGTAAATAAAGAAATATTCTTGATATACGATCTGAGAACGAATACCAAAAAGCAGATCGACGTACCCTTCACAAGATTCCAGCGCCCCGCCTTTACCAAATCGGGAATCCTTTATGACACCTGGACCACTATGGAAGAATGGGATAAAGCCCTTGACGGATACGCAGAATTTAAGGAGGCTCATCCCGATTTGCGCGGGAGTGAGCTGCAGAATGCTTTTATGGAGGAATGCAACAAGCTTAAATATGCCGGCACCGCACAGATCTGGCGAAGCAATTTTGAGGGCGAAGAGCTCGAATTGATCTTCGAAAAGGAAAACGCTGTAATAAGTACCGTTTGCGGAAACGATAAGTATCTGTTCGGTTTCGTCGTTGCGGGCGACCCGAATAACGGCTACAAGGAGATCGCTTATGAAAACGAAGGCAGAAGCATGATCAACCTTGAAACCGGTGAAATAACTCCCGTTCCCTACTGTGAACTCATCCCACCATCCGACGAGATGATGATGGAGATCATAAATTCAAATGAATGACAAGGCATCATAAAAGATAGAGGTGATAGCTATGAAAACAGTTAAATTATTACTTATATGGTTTTCTCTCTTTTTTACGCTGTCTTCCTGCACTTCGGTTTATCAACTGCCGGAGAAAGAAGATGACACAACAGTCAATTACGACGAATATTTCACAGACGGTTCGGAGTTTTATTATACAGGTGATAAAAACCGAGGTTTCATTTATGAGGGTTGCTGGATTTATGTTGAAACAAGAAGAACGACCGGCCCGATCGGTGCCACTTTCGGTCCCAACGGTGAGGTGACGAAGATAAAGTATGGCCCTGTTTCAATGCAGCGAGTTGTCAAATATAATCCCACAACCGGGACTATATCAAGCCCTTGCCTTGACCCTAACTGCAATCATTCTTTTGAATCGGATTGCATTATGCTGGCACCATACGAGGCCCTCCAAGAACCGCCCACCTTTCAGATTCAAAGAATTGTCGGTGACTGGATAATCATCCTTGTTCAGTATCATGACGATGTTTACGTAACCAGAAACGAACAAAGACTTTATAATCTGAAAACAGGTGAACGAAGAAATATTTTCGACGAAGCTTTGGGCGGCGACGTAATGACAAGATGGGTAAATACCTCCGTCTTTGACGGCAAATTATACAGAATAAAGCAGACGCTTGATTATTCCGAAACCGATTATGATCCATCAAACGATAAAAGCGTTCTTGAGTTTGCCCCTAAAACGATCAATACTCTGTGTGAGTATGACATTGAAAAGGATAAGCTTACGGAACTTTTTGATATCCCGGAAACCTATCGTTTGTCGGCCGTGACAAACAAACGATTCTTTTTTGGTGATGATACATCTGCTACATATTCATGCAACCGCGACGGCAGCAATATGAAAAAAGAAGAAGTATATCAAGTTCATTCTAATTCAATAGGCAATCTTGCATTCACATTCGGAGATAACGGTTTTAAGGTATACGATCTGTCAAAAGACAGTATGAAGACGGTCACCGCTTCATTCACCGAATACAAGCTCTGTGCACCCGCCAAAGGAGGAATCCTTTTTGATCAATTGGTGGGTTACGATGATTATTTAGCCTTTACCGCTACACGGGATGAGTTTTACAAGGAGCACAAAGACCTCGGTATGGTTGCGGCAGGCGAGCTGTTCGAATCAACCGCAATATCATATCTTGCAAACTGCACGGCAAGAATTTACAGATCTGATTATTACGGCGAGAATATGGAATTGCTCTACGAAGAAGAAAATACAGTGCTGTATTCGGTTTATGCTACCAATGAATATATTTTTGTTGTAAGAACCTCATTCCCCGAAGAGGGCGGCAGACTGGAGCGGAAATGCGTAATAAATATCGAAACAGGAGAGCTTACAGAGCTCCCGCTGCTCGACGTTGTTGTTCCATCTCATTACGTTAATTGATATAATATTGGTATATCCCAAAGGAGGTAACCACAATGCGTATTGCACGGAGTATTGCAGTTTTAGTAGTGATTGTGTTATTATTGTCCTCGTGCTCATCAATATATGTCGCAGATCCGGAAGTCACGCTTCAAATGTCAATGGAGGTCGACCCCGATGAAGAGCACTTCACGTTGGGCAATCATCACTCCAAAAAGACTAACGATGGAGTTATATATAAAGATTCCTTTATTTACGTAGAAATGCAAAAATATCAAGAACCGATAATTTTACCTAATGGAGTTAAAGACTATAAGAAGAAAACCGCTCAACGTATTGTAAAGGTTAATATAAATACAGGTGTTGTATCAAGCGTATGCCTCGATCCCGCTTGCAGTCACTCTGTTGATTCCTGCTGTCCGATGTTCATAAAAAGCGGGGAGGTTGGAATTCAAGGTATTTCGGGAGATTGGCTCGTGTTTTCATCTTTTCATATGGTTGCCGAATTGAATCTTATGATTCCCGATACGTACGTCTACAATATTATAACCGGAGAGCTGGTTAAGATATTTGATTACAATATTAATGAGTCCATAATAAACACAATCGGAGGATTGTTGCTGGAAGATAACAAAATATACTTTATCAAAAACGTGCTCGATTATTCAGAAACAGGATATCATTCGGGCTCAAAAGACGGCTTTGGCAATTATACTCCAAAAACCAACAGCTATTTGTATATGTTCGATTTTGAAACGAAAAAATTGGCTGAAATAATGGAAATCCCCGACGGTTACACAATAACCGCGAAAACCAATGAGCGTCTTTTCTTCTTTAATCCAACGCAAGGAGCTTTTTACGGAGAGATGTACTCTTGCAATATAAACGGCGGAGACTTGACTAAGGAAGAAGTGTGGAATTTCACACCGCAGGATTTTGTCGGAACGTATGCATATCTTTGTGATTGGGATAACAAAAAGATCAATATTTACGATCTTCGCACAAATACCCAAAAAGTAATAGAAACACCCTATAATTACGCCTATTACTATTTAACGAACGAGGGGATTATGCTGAGCACCTTTGCCGATGACGATATTTATGATGAATACCTGGCATCGCGAAAGGACAAGGAGTGGTCATCTTGGTGCGAAGAGGGGCAAAAAATTCGCGGCGAAAGCACGGGTCTTATCTACCTTTTGGATTTTGACGGCTCAAATCAACGGTTAATATATGAAAAAGATAAAGTAGAACTTCGAGGCTTAGGCCTTGCGGGCGAATACGTTTTCGGTTATGCTTTTTATTATGATCCCGATAATTCATACCAACCTAAAAACTCGGAAAACAATTCCAGAGCTCTGATCAATATCAAAACGGGTGAAATAACCGTGATACCTCTTCTTGAACTTATCATTCCCGATGAAAATTAATGACCGGGCTATGTGCTTTTCATAAAAATATAGTTTTTTAAAATAATTTCAAAAAAGTTGAAGAAAAACGCGAAGAAACTCGGTATATGAATATATAACCCCAAAGGAGGCGACGGTCAAATGAAATTACTGATCCCCGAGCTTAAAAAGCTATTCACCATCAAACTGCTCTTATGGATGATGGTGGCGTTGCTTGCGGCGAACGGTTTGCTTGCCCGTTGGCACTCGCTGAGTGCCGAAAAGGATGTGGGCTACGACGGCAAGAAGATATCGCAAGTCGTTGAGCTTTACGCAAGCGATCCCGAAGCCGTTGAAGCTTATGCCGACGAGCTGAAGGAATACAGAAGAGCGCAATCAAAGCTGCAGAGCCAAGCAAAAAAAGAGGGCCGCGACTTCGTTGAGACCCGCCGCGCGCTCTATTCGGACGGGCTCTACACCGAGGATATGGAGCTGATCGACATCGCCAAAAGGGTTATCTCGTCAAATGCTAAGTTCCCCGATGAGGTAAAGCAGTATATCAAGAACACGGAGATCAACCGCGCCGAGTATCTTTATTACGGCTACGACGAATCGACCGTCGTTTACCGCTATCAGCAGCTCGCGGGCGAGCGATATACCGCGGTGCTTGAAAACGTCACTCTCGGAAATCACTACACGGGCGGTTGGAACAACTTCTTTACCTACACGATGGGCGGAGTCTTTGCAGCCGTTGCCGCAATTCTGATCGGAGCGGTCGTTTTCATCAACGAGAGGGAAACGGGAATGTTCATGCTCCTGCGCCCCTCGAAGAACGGACGCTTCCGCACAGCATTGGCAAAAGTGATCGCGGCACTTATAGCAGCCGCCGTAGCCGCAATACTTATCACACTTGAATCCCTCGCGGTCTTTGCCGTGTGCGACGGACTTTCGGGCGCGTTTGAGCCGATCCAGTCGGTCACCGCCTTCCGCGCGTCGACCTTCCTATTGAACGTCACAGAATACGCCGCGATCTTCACGCTCTTTAAGGTCGCGGGAGCGATGACCTTTGCCGCAGTTGCAATGCTCGCATCGGTCCTCGTCAGCAAGTATATCGTGGTCTTCGCGATCGGCGCGGGCTTCTTCGGACTCAACTTCATCGCCTATCTCACGGGAAGCGACATAGTCCAGACACCCCTGCGCTACCTCAACCTCTTCATCCCCTTCGAGGGCGTGCGCCCGATGGCGAGATATTCCGCGATCGTCTTCTTCGGCGAGGTGCGCGAATGCCTCTACCTCGTCGTTCCCACGGCGCTGATGTTCGCTCTGATCGCCTGCGTGCTGACTCTTCCTTTCTATTGCCGTCAGACTCTCGGCAACAAGAAGATCAAGGTCATCGGCAGCGTCGGCGCGAAAATATCTGACATTATTAAGGCGGTAAAATGCTTCGTCGGCAATCTCATCACCAAAATTCCCGTAAGATATTCGGCGTCGGGCAGAGGCGTCGAGCTTTATAAAACGCTTTACGGCGGCATTCTTGCTCTGCTTTTCGTCATAGCGGCTGTCCTTTCACTTTACAGCATCAAGGCAGAAAGCGCCAAAGTCTTTGCAATGACCTATGACGAGCAGGTCTGCCAGTATTACCGTTCGGGCTTTGACGGAGAGTGGACGCCCGAAAAGCATGACGCCATCGAGGCAAAATACGCCGAGGCACTTAAGGTGAACTCGGACTACACAAAAGCCCAATCCGCGTATTCCGAGGGCACGATCACCTCGGAGGAGCTTGCCGTATACCGCAAGGCGTATTCCACTCTCGGAAGGCACACGACGGGGTTGAAGATGCTGTGCGAGCAATCCACCCGCCTCAAGACTGTGTACGAGGAAGAGGGCATCGTCGGCGCTTTCGTTGAGGAGCTCGGATGGGAGGCGGCACTGACCAGAGGCGCGAATTTCTTCACCTTCGCCGTCATCATCCTCATCTGCGTCGGAGTTTACGCGCGCGAGTACTCGGGCAGACCCGTCGCAGACATCATCCGCGCCACCAAGAAGGGACGTGGCTTCGTCTGGAGATCGAAGACGGCGACGGTCATCACCCTCGCATTCCTTCTCACAGCCGCCTGTGAGGCGATAGATATTCTCTACGTTTCAAAGCAGTACCCCCTCGACATAGCCACCTGCCCAGCGCGCTCGCTGACAGCGTTCGCAACGGTTCCCGCGGATATATCCCTCGGAGAATACCTCGCGTATACCGTTTGCATCCGCATCATCGCGGGCATCGCGCTTGCGCTCTTCGTCACCGCGCTTTCGTCCTTCCTTAAGAAGCCGCTTGCCGTTATCGGTACGGCTTGCGCGATCACCCTTTTGCCCGCCGTTGCCGAGTACGTCGGCGTTGACGCCGCTGAAAAGTTCAATTTCCTTTCCTTCTATGGCGCAGGCAAGCTGCTCACGGCATCCTTTGCGGATGGGGGAATGAAGATCGCATTTGTGGCTTCGATCGCGATAATCATTGCGGTGGGAATACTCACAGCCATCAGCGCACTTCGCTGGTGCGGCGAAAAAAGGAGATAAATTATGAAACTGACTATAAATAATGTATCAAAAGCCTACGGAAGCAACAAGGCGCTTCAGCATTTCACCGCTGACCTCGAGCCGGGAATCTACGCTCTGCTCGGACCGAACGGATCGGGTAAATCGACCTTGATGAATATCATCACCGACAACCTCAAATCCGATGAGGGCGAGATTCTTTTCTCGGACGGCGGTGAGCCCGAAAACATTCTCAAAATGGGTGTCCGATTCCGCGAAAAGCTCGGATTTATGCCGCAGTATCCCGGAATGTACCCGAATTTCTCGATCGAGAGGTTTATGTGGTATATGGCAACCTTAAAAGACGTCGGTTCTCATCTCAAAGGCAGAGCAAAGCGCGAGTATATTAAGAATGAGATCCAAAATATCCTCAAAGCCGTTGAGCTTGATGATATCCCAAGGCGTAAAATCGGCGCACTTTCGGGCGGTATGAAGCAAAGACTCGCCCTCGCGCAAGCCGTCCTCGGCAATCCCTCGGTGCTCATTCTCGATGAGCCCACCGCAGGACTCGACCCGAAGCAGAGAATCGCTATCCGTAACTTTATTTCAAGAATCGCATTCGATAAGATCGTAATCATAGCAACTCACGTTGTTTCCGACGTCGAATTCGTGGCTCGCGACGTAATAATGCTGAAAAAGGGCGTCATCGTCGACAACGCCCCGCCCGCCGAGCTCGTCCGCAAGATCGAGGGCAAGGTCTGGAATCTTCCCGCGCCCGAGGGCGAGGTCGTCGAGCTTCAGCAAAAATACCGCGTGACCAACATCACCCGCGACGATAAGACCGG
>JAZQJB010000066.1:0-12358 GCA_045541375.1 Eubacteriales bacterium
CAATGTCGGCTTGCCCGACATCAACGAGGTCGAAATGCTGACCGAAGCCATTTGCGAGCTTCAAGCGATCATCGATCTTCCCTTGCAGATCGACACCTCAAGCCCCGCCGCAATGGAATCTGCTCTGCGCCGATACAACGGCAAGGCAATGATAAACTCGGTCAGCGGCAAGCAGGAGAGTATGGATTCGGTCTTTCCGCTTGCGAAAAAGTACGGCGGTCTTATCGTTGCCCTCACGCTCGACGACAGTGGTATCCCCGCGACAGCTGAGGAACGCTTCGAGATCGCAAAACGCATCCTCGCCGAGGCTGAAAAATACGGAATCGAGAAGAAAGACATCATCTTCGATCCGCTTGCAATGACGATAAGCGCAGATAACAACGCCGCGCGCGAGACTCTCCGTGCTGTTGGAATGATAAAGAACGAGCTCGGATGCCACACCTCGCTCGGCGTTTCGAACGTATCCTTCGGACTCCCGAACCGAGATCTTATCAACTCGAATTTCTTCGCCCTCGCACTCGGACGCGGACTTTCGGCGGCGATAATGAATCCCTACTCCGCCGAAATGATGAACACTTATTACGCCTACCGCGCGCTTGCGGGACTTGACGAAAACTGTTCCGACTTCATATCCTCGGCGCAAGCGGTGAGCACAGTTGCTCAGACCGTCACCGAAGTCAAGGAGAATTTCGCCTCCGAACTTCAAAAGGCTATCATCAAAGGACTCAAAGACCGCGCCGGTGCTCTCACCGAGGCATTGATCGCGGAAAACGAGCCGCTTTCGATCGTTCAGAATGAGATCATCCCCGCCCTCGACACCGTCGGCGTAGGATTTGAGAAAAAGACCGTCTATCTGCCCCAGCTCCTTATGAGTGCGGAGGCGGCAAAGGCAGCGTTTGAGGTCATCAAGGCGCATATGCCAAGCGGCAAAACGACCGACAAACCTCCTTTCGTGATCGCAACCGTCAAAGGCGACATCCACGACATCGGCAAAAACATCGTCAAGCTGATCCTCGAAAACTACGGCTATCCCGTCAGCGATCTCGGGCGCGACGTACCGCCCGAGAAGATCGTTGAAGAAACCGTCCGTCTGCACGCACCCATAGTCGGACTCAGCGCGCTGATGACCACCACCGTCCCCGCGATGGAGGAAACGATCAAACAGCTTCGCGTGTCCGCACCATGGGCAAAGATCGTAGTCGGCGGCGCCGTCCTCAACCGCGAATACGCCGACCGCATCGGCGCGGATAAGTACGCGAAGGACGCGATGGAAACCGTCCGCTATGCGGAAGAAATGACCAACAAAATTAATGAAAAATAATTATTGAGGTATATAAAGATGAAATTACTTATCGACGACGCGAATATCGCGAAAATCAAAGAAATATCCGAATTTTTCCCCGTTGACGGCGTAACCACCAACCCCTCTATCCTTGCAAAGAGCGGACGCCCGCCTTTTGAAGTCCTCTCCGAGATCCGCGAATTCCTCGGTGATAAGGAGCTCCACGTTCAGGTCATCTCCGCAGATGCAGAAGGAATAATGAAAGAAGCCGCAAAAATTACGGAAGTCCTCGGCAAAGATACCTTCATCAAGATCCCCGTCACCCGCGAGGGTTTGAAGGCTATGAAGGCTCTCTCCGCGGATGGCTACAAGATCACCGCGACCGCGATCTACACCCCTATGCAGGCATATCTCGCCGCACGCGCAGGCGCGGATTACGCCGCTCCCTACGTCAACCGCATCGACAACCTCGGCGCGAACGGTGTCGAGTCCGCAATGACGATGCACGACATTTTCGTAAACGGCGGCTACAAGACCGAGATCCTCGCGGCAAGCTTCAAGAACAGCCAGCAGGTTCAGGCTCTCGCGGCTTACGGCTGCGGATGCGCTACCTGCGCGCCCGACATCATCGAGGGTCTTATCGCAAATCCCACCGTCACATTCGCCGTTGAAGCCTTCAAAAAAGACTTCGAAGGACTCGTCGGCGAGGGCAAAACTATGCTTGATTGCGAATAATTTCAAGTTTTTTGAAATTACCTATTGACAATCATCCCCATTTGTGCTATAATAAGCGAAAATTTTTATGAAAGGTCTACGGCAATGACTACTATTAAGCTCGTACTTAATAATAATGTCCCCATGCACGGAGAATACCTTTGGTATTCGTCGGGCTTGTATTGTCGTACCCAAATTTCTTAATAATCGTTTTATAGGATTATATTTTTGGATATAGACGGTGCAAGTCGAAGTATTGAATTCGGTTTGCACCGTCTTTTTCGTTTATTAATTATTTAACATAAAGGAGAAAAACAATGGAACGACTCGAAGCACTCGCGGCTTACTACTCTAAAGGAAAAGAAGACGGACGTCTGCTCTCGCGCTACGGAAGCGTGGAATTTATCACGACGGTACATTATATAGAAAAATATCTTCGCCCCGGGATGAAGATACTCGAGATAGGCGCGGGAACGGGACGTTATTCGCATTATTTCGCGCAGAATGGCTACGAGGTCGATGCCGTCGAGCTTATGGAATGCAATATCGAGGTCTTCAAGGCACACACCACGCCAACAGAAAATATCTCGGTCACTCAGGGCGACGCGCTTGATTTGAAGATCGAGGACGAGCAATACGACATCACCCTTCTTCTCGGACCGATGTACCATCTTTACACGGTCGAGGATCAGAAAAAGGCACTCTCGGAGGCGATCAGGGTAACAAAGAAAGGCGGAATCGTCTTTGTAGCTTACTGCAACAGCGATCTGACTATGTATCAAGCCTGCATCGGCAAAGGAATACTAAAACCCGCGCGTGCCGCGCATAAGATTGATGAGGAAAACTTCAAACTTTTCTCGGAGCCTGTGGACGTTTTCCAACTCCACCGAAAGGAGGACATCGATGCGCTGATGTCGGGCTTCAACGTCACCCGCCTGCACTATGTCGGCACTGATATGCTCGTCCACTTTCTGCGACGGGAATTTTCCGAGCTCGATGACGAGGATTTTGAATTTTATATGAGATACCACCTGAGCATCTGCGAACGCCCCGATATGATCGGCGCGACGAACCATATGCTTGATATTTTCAGGAAGGAGTAAAAATGGAAATAACGATAAGAGAAACGTCACCCGACGAAGCCGAGGAATTGATCGAAATACAAAAGGCGGCGTTTTTGCCCCTTTACGAAAAATACCGCGATCCCGCCAATCCGTGTCTGCGCGGTGTCGAGGATATACTGATCAGACTAAATGAGAACTACCGCCATTTCACCATCCTCGCTGACGTAAAGACGGTCGGCGCAATATTCTACCGCGTTCACGGCAAGTGGTTCCCCGATACCTTCCTCGAAGAGGGCGAATACTACCTCGGAAGGCTATACATCCACCCCGACTTCCAAGGCAAAAGCATCGCACCGAAAGCCATCGAGCTCGCGGAAAAAGAATTCCCCGATGCCAAAAGATTCTACGTAGATTTTCCCGCCGATATGGACAAAAACCGCCGATGCTACGAGAAAGCAGGGTACCGGGATATGAATCTGTCCATACAAGTTGAGGAGAATCTTACATTAGTTTTTTATAAAAAGGAGATTGAACAATGATATTCCAACCCAAAGAAATAACTCTAAAAAACGGCAAGAAAGCCATACTGAAAACGCCCGAGATCAGCGATGCAGCGGGGATGCTGGCTTACATAAAGAAAGCCTGCGGCGAGACGGATTTTCTTCTCCGCACACCCGAGGAATGGGAGGCTGTGACGCTCGAAAAGGAAGAAAAATGGGTCAAAAACCAACGCGAGTCGAAAAACACGCTCGCGATCACTTGCTTTATCGACGGCGAGATCGCGGGCAACTGCGAGATCAGCTTTCGCTCGGGCACAAAGACACGGCACCGCGCTGTGGTTGGCATCGCCATTCTTCAAAAATACTGGAACCTCGGCATCGGCTCGGCGTTTTTCCGCGAGATGATCGCTGCAGCCGAGACTCACGAAGGTACAGAGATCGTTGAACTTGACTTCATCGAGGGCAACTCCCGTGCCCGCGCGCTTTACGAAAAATTCGGTTTCCGCATCACAGGTGTGATTCCAAACGCGATCAAACAAAGGGACGGAAGCTACAAAAACGAATACCAAATGCAGCTCATTCTCCCTTCAAAGCCGTAAAATCAAAAAAATTGCATTAAATTTTTTGTAAAATTCGGGAATTATATTGAATTTTTTTTCGATTTGTGGTATAATAGTTCACGGAAAAAACAATTTAATAGGAGGGGTCAAATGGAAGAAAAGTACAAATCTCTCAGCCTTCGCAGTCAGCTCTGTTTTCCGCTTTACGCCGCTTCTCGCGAAATGATCAAAAGGTATCGCCCACATCTTGACAAGATCGGTCTTACTTACACGCAGTATATTGTAATGATGGTCTTTTGGGAAGAAAAGACCCAAAACGTAAAGCAACTCGGCGAAAAGCTTTGGCTCGATTCGGGCACTCTCACCCCCGTTCTCAAAACTCTTGAGACGAAGGGTTATCTCGTTCGTAGCCGTTCGAAGGAAGATGAAAGAGTTCTCAACGTTGAGATCACCGAAGCCGGCGAAGCTCTCAAGGACGCAGCTCTTTGCATCCCCGCAGAAATGACAAAGCACGTTGCTCTGGAGCGCGAAGAGATATTCACTCTATACAGACTTCTTAACAAGCTTCTCGAAGAAGCACCCGAATTCAAGGAATAATTCCGTTTAATTTATTAGCAAAATCAACTACCGACAAGGGCACCACAAACTGCCCTTGTCTTTTCATTCTTTTCGGCAGATTTGATATTGATTTATTAATTTATTTTTAGTATAATATATAATACGATAAATTTTGCCAAATCTATTGTGGCAGAAAGGACGATCCAAACAATGATAAAAAGACTTTTGGGCTGTGTCAGGGAATATAAGCTTCCCTCGATACTGACCCTCATCTTCATTATCGGCGAGGTCATAATTGAGGTTTTGATCCCATTCATAACCGCTGACCTTGTCAACAGCATCAAGGCGGGAGCTGAGATGAGTGAGCTGCTGAAAACAGGGCTCTTGCTTGCTTTGATGGCAGTGGTCTCGCTGACCTGCGGAGGCGTTGCCGCATTCACCTGCGCGAAAGCAAGCGCGGGATTTGCAAAGAACCTTCGCGGCGATCTTTTCCGTAAGATCCAGACCTACTCCTTCGAGAATATTGACAAATTCTCGACCGCTTCCCTCGTCACACGTCTGACCACCGACATCGGAAACGTTCAGATGTCCTATATGATGATAATCCGCACCGCGATCCGCTCGCCGCTGATGTTCATCTTCTCGATCACCATGGCTTACGTTATGGGCGGCGCGCTTGCAACGACCTTCGTTGTCGTCGTTCCCGTGCTTATTACGGGTCTGTTGCTCGTTTCGCGCAAGGCGATGCCCGCTTTCCGCCGCGTATTCAAGAAATACGACCGACTCAACGAGTCGATAGAGGAAAACGTGCGCGGTATGAGAGTTGTCAAGGGCTTTTCGCGTGAGAATTACGAGCGCGAACGCTTCGGCGCGGCAAGCGAGGACATCGCAGGCGACTTCACAAAAGCCGAGCGCATCGTTGCCCTCAACACGCCCATCATGCAGGTCTGCCTCTACTTCAATATGGTATTCGTGCTGACCTTCGGCTCATACCTCATCATTTCGGGCACGGGCTCGAACATCGACGTCGGTCAGCTCTCCGCTATGCTTACCTACGGTATGCAGATCCTGATGTCGCTGATGATGCTTTCGATGATATACGTAATTCTGACAATGTCCGCAGAATCCTTCAAGCGTATCTATGAGGTCCTCGGCGAGGAACCCACTCTCACGAGTCCCGCAAACGGAAAGACCGAGGTCAAGGACGGCTCGATCGACTTTGATTCGGTCAACTTCAAGTATTCCAAAAAGGCAAAGAGAAATGCCCTCTCCGACATTGATATTCATATCGAATCCGGTATGACCGTCGGTATCATCGGAGGCACGGGCTCATCGAAGACCACGCTCGTACAGCTCATTCCGAGACTTTATGACGCAACCGAGGGAAGTGTCAAGGTTGGCGGCGTTGACGTCCGCGAATATGACCTGCGCACCCTCCGCGATTCGGTTTCGATGGTTCTGCAGAAGAATCTTCTCTTCTCGGGCACCATCAAGGAAAACCTTCGCTGGGGTAATGGGGAGGCTACTGACGAGGAGCTCGTCGAGGCTTGCAAGCTCGCTCAGGCGCACGATTTCGTTTCTTCCTTCCCAGATGGCTACGACACCTTCATCGAGCAGGGCGGCACGAACGTCTCAGGCGGTCAGAAGCAGCGTCTTTGCATCGCTCGCGCACTTCTGAAAAAGCCGAAGATCCTCATCCTCGACGACTCGACAAGCGCGGTTGACACCCGCACCGACGCGCTCATCCGCGACGGATTCAAGAAATTCATCCCCGAAACCACAAAGATCATCATCGCGCAGAGAATCGCTTCGGTAGAAGAAGCGGATATGATCATAGTCCTCGACAAGGGCGCGATCTCCGCTGTCGGCAAGCACGAAGAGCTTCTCAAGACAAGCGAGATCTACCGCGAGGTTTACGAACAGCAGACAGGAGGTAACGACAATGAGTAAGAAACAAATGCCTCCGATGCAGGGCAAGCCGATGAAGAGAAAAATCAATTTCAAAACTCTCGGCAGAACACTCAAGATGCTCTTCGGCTTCTATCCCGTTCTGATGCCGCTGACCATCGTCTGCATCCTCTTCTCCGCAGTTTGCGCGACACTTCCTTCGCTCTTCCTTCAAAACGTAATCGAGATCATCGGCAAATGCCAGGAAAACGGTCTCAGCTGGGCTGAGGCAAAGGGCGAGATCATCCCGCTTATGACCCTTCTCGCTACGCTCTACCTCCTCTCGCTTACCTCCATCACGGTTCACACGCAGCTTATGGCTTACATCACGCAGGGCTTCCTCAACAAGATGCGCCGCGCGATGTTCGACAAGATGCAGAATCTCCCCATCAAGTATTTCGACACCCACAAGCACGGCGACATTATGTCGCATTACACCAACGACATCGACACCCTCCGTCAGCTCGTCTCGCAGGCTCTGCCCTCGATCATTCAGGCGGGAGCGATAGTATGCTTTGTCGTTTCGATCATGCTCTACTTCAGCGTATGGATGACTCTCGTTGTAATGGTCGGCGTCTGCTTTATGATCTACGTATCGAAGACAGTCGGCGGCGGCTCGGCGAAATACTTCATCCGTCAGCAAAAGGCAATGGGACGCACCGAGGGCTTCATTCAGGAAATGATGAACGGTCAGAAGGTCGTCAAGGTCTTCTGCCACGAGGATAAAGTCATCGAGGATTTCGACAAGGTCAATGAGGAGCTCTTCCAGGACTCGAGCCGCGCGCACGCTTACGCAAACATGATGGGTCCCATCATCGGCAACATCGGCAACATTCTCTATGTTCTCATGGCTCTTGTCGGCGGTATCTTCATACTGACCGAGATCCCCAACCTCTGCCTCTCGCGCGATCCTTCTATGGCGGTGGTAAATATCAGTATCGCAGTTCCCTTCCTCAATATGACCAAGCAGTTCACGGGTAACGTCAACCAGCTCTCGCAGCAGTTCAACGCGATCATCATGGGTCTTGCGGGTGCGGAGCGAGTTTTCGCAGTTATGGACGAAGAACCCGAGGCAGATGACGGCTATGTAACTCTCGTAAATGTCAAGGAAAACGCAAACGGCGAGCTCGAGGAGACCACCGAGCGCACACACAAGTGGGCTTGGAAGCATCCCCACGGCGACGGCACTCTCACCTACACACCCCTTCGCGGCGACGTTCGACTTCTTAACGTCGATTTCGCCTACGAGGAAGGCAAGGACGTTCTCCATGACATAAGCGTTTACGCCGAGCCCGGACAGAAGGTCGCATTTGTCGGCGCAACCGGCGCGGGTAAGACCACGATCACCAACCTCATCAACCGCTTCTATGACATCGCCGACGGCAAGATCCGTTACGACGGTATCAATATCAACAAGATCAAGAAGGACGATCTCCGCCGTTCGCTCGGCATCGTTCTTCAGGAGACCAACCTCTTCACCGGCACGGTTATGGACAACATCCGCTACGGACGCCTTGACGCTACCGACGAGGAATGCATCGAAGCCGCTCGCCTTGCGGGTGCGGATGACTTCATCACCCGTCTGCCCGAGGGCTACGACACGATGCTGACCGGAAACGGTGCAAACCTCTCGCAGGGTCAGCGTCAGCTTCTCGCCATCGCTCGCGCCGCAGTTGCCGATCCCCCCTGCCTCATCCTCGACGAGGCAACCTCCTCGATCGACACCCGTACCGAGGCGATCGTCCAGGCAGGTATGGATAAGCTGATGGAAGGCAGAACGGTATTCGTCATCGCTCATCGCCTCTCCACCGTCCGCAACTCCGACGTAATCATGGTCCTCGACCACGGCAGAATCATCGAACGCGGCAGCCACGAAAAGCTCATTGAAGAAAAAGGAACCTATTACAGACTCTATACGGGAGCATTTGAGCTTGAATAAAACGATTTCCCTCGGGCGTTGCCCGTGGGATTTGTTTATTTCTTAATTTTTCATTAAATCCCATTTTCCCTCTTGACATCCCCATGATACTGTGATATAATAACTGTGCTACCATAAATAGCACAGTTATTTTTCAAAGGCGGTTTTATATTATGCTGATCGTAATTGACCACAATTCGAGAATACCGATCTACGAGCAGATCAAAACGCAGATCATTGCGCTTATCAATTCGGGCGTGCTTGCGCCGGGCGATAAGCTCCCTTCTCTGCGCGCGCTTGCAAGCGATCTGTCTTTGAATTTTAACACGATCAAGAAAGTATTCGCTCTGCTTGAAGCCGACGGCGTTATCGAAAGCCGTCAGGGCGCGGGATTTTTTGTTACGGCCGGCGCAGTCGAAAACAAAAATGTCCTCGCAAAGGCAGAGGAGGAGCTGCGGCTGACGCTTGCCCGTGTTCGCGATGCGGGACTTTCCGAGGAAGCGGCTACGCGCATACTTTCCGAAATATACACGAAGGAGGAGGAATAATGATTATTCTGAATAACGTCGATAAGAGCTTTTCGGGCACCGAAGTCCTCAAAGATATTAATCTCGAGATCTGTGACAGCTCGATCTACGGCCTTGTCGGCTATAACGGCGCGGGAAAAACGACGCTTTTGAACCTCATTGGCGGGCTTTACCGCCCCGACACGGGCGAGGTCCTTGCCGATATCGGAGAAAAACGCATCAAAACCACCGCAAATGAAGAGTTTAAACGCGAAAGCTTCTGCGTTTTTGATGACCCATACCATCTGCCGCAGGCAACACCCGAGTCGATGGCAAGATACTACCGCGGATTCTACCGCAATTTTTCGCCCGAGCTTTTCGCCAAGCTCTGCAAGATACTCGACATCGACCCCGCAAAGAGGCTGAATTCCTTTTCAAAGGGAATGAAGCGCAAATCAGACCTCTGCTTTGCGCTTGCATCAAAGGCGCGTTATCTTCTGCTCGACGAATCCTTTGACGGACTCGACCCCGGCGTGAGGATGACGGTAAAGGATCTTTTGCTCGAATATATGGCTGACACGGGCGCGACGGTAGTTATGGCATCGCACAATCTGCACGAGCTTGAGGGCGTGTGCGACAGCGTCGGGCTTCTCAACCGTCAAAATATCGTTTTTAGTTGCGACATTGACGACGCACGTTCAAAATACCGCCGTTACCGCGTCGGTTTTTCAAGCGAGATGACGGAAAACAAGTTCAAGAATTTCGATCTCGGCAATCTGAAATGCGAGGGCAAGCTCATCGGATTCATTTCCGGCAAAGAACCCAAAGCCGTCCGCGAAAGACTCTCACTCGTCGGCGACATCATTCTTTTCGAGGATCACCCAATGACTCTTGAGGAGATCTTCCGCTACGAAACAACGAAAGGAGGCGAAGAAATTGAGATCTCGGGGCTTTTCTCCTGATGCACACTATCTGAAATACGTTGCAAAAAGATATTCGTGGTTGGCGCTCATTCCTATCCTTTTGATCGGATTTCACACTTGGATCGGCAATCTGATCTTCGGAGTCGAAACTGCTTCGCCCCACGGCTCCTTTGTCGGTAAATACTATCGCGTTGTCGACACGGGCACAGCCCTCAGCGATACCATTACGTATGCCTCGGTATTAGTTGGATTCCTTATAGCTTTAATTCTTTTTTCATTTCTTTGGAACAAAAAAGAGAATTCGTCCACCCTTTCTCTTGGCGTTTCTCTGAAAAACCAATTCCTTATCCGCTATCTTTTCGGCGCAGGTATGATCACTTTTAGCTATGTTTTATCGTTTGTTTTGTCATACACAATGGCTATGAGTAAAATCGGCAGTGATCAGACAGGGCTCGGCATCAAATATACCGTCATTTACGTTCTCTGCCTTACCCTGCTTGCACTTTGCGTATATACGGTTTTCGCCATCTGCGCGATACTTTCCGGAAGATTCGTCGATTATTTGATCGGAGCAACAGGTGTGATCGTTATTCCCTATGCGATCGGTCAGATTCTTCATTATGTCTTCGAAAACTTTCTGCACGGCTCGCTTCTCGGGATAGGACGCAGCGGGCTTGTCCTTGCCACCAAAGAGGTGCTTTATGAGGGAAATATCGAGCATATAACCGACCGATTCGGCGCATTCACTGCATTTGATTCAGTATTCGACGTATTTGCGGTTCCTCTTGATCCCGCTTCGGTCCACCCGGAAGAGCTTGAATTCTTCCGCAATGCCGTTGCAATGCCGTGGGGCACTTTCATTATAACGCTCATTCTGACAGCCGCACTCGCAGTATTCGCCTGTATCGCCTTTATCCGCAGACCGGTCGAAAAGACAGGTATGGCAGGGATCTGCCCTCCGCTTACAGTAACAGCATCAATTTCGATCTCTTTGTTTGTATCTTCCTTTATCTGTGAGCTTAATCTGAACAGATTCTTGCTGATGTTCATCTTCTCGCTTCTGTTTGCGCTTGTATTCTTTATCTTGAATGCAGTATGCACCGCAGGCATAAAACAAGCATTCACTCATTATCCGCAGGTGCTCGCAACGGCATGCACGGTATGGCTATGCGTTCTCGTCTGCTTCTTCGGCGCATTCGGTTACTCCAACTATATTCCCGAGGAGGCCGAGATCGAAAAGGTGGTTATGAATTATATCGGCAATCCCGTAATGCTCCGTGGTGCCAAAGGCGGATGGGAAACTATGGTTTCGGGCTCTTCTCAATATTCCAATGATGCAGGCTTTAACATAGATGGGTACGTTCAAGGCCTCAATTTTATACATTGGTGGACTTATTTCGAAGATATGCCCGTACTGACAAGTGAAAGCGATATTGCAAAAGCCATTGAGATACACAAATACGTAATCTCCGAAGGCATGAAGCTCAAAAGTGACATCAACTACAGAGAGCCAAGCAACGGGGAGTCGCCTTTCCACGCACAGTGGTATATAGTGTATTATCTAAAAGACGGAAGCCGCGTTGAACGCTATTACGAATACGTAACGCTTTCCGCCGCGGAAATGATCGCGTCGATAGAAGACGGTGACGCATTCCGGGAGCATTACATCGAAAACCGTCTCGGCCTCAAGGGCGCAAATGTTTTTGAATACGGAAAGACTTCATTTGAGATCGGCGACGAATTCTTCTCAAATCTGACCGCCCTCAATATGCTTACAAGCGAGGAAATTTACGAGCTGTTCGAGGCATTGACGCGCGATTTTGCCGATCTTTCCTATGAGGACCGCTATTTTTATGACGGTAAAGTCCTCGGCATTCTCAGGTTTGTTCCGGATAACAACTACTACGCCGACGGACAGGTGGTCTATGGATTCGGCGGCAATGCGCCCGAGGATCGTGGACGCGACACGTGGTATATCACCGAAAAATGCACAAGAACGCTTGATTTTCTCGAAAAGCACTCTTTGACAGATTATTTCAACGCAAGTATGAAGATCATTTCGGTAGAAACACAGCCGTACAACGCATACTCATACGGCGTAAATGAGACAGGCCACGGAGCTCTGATATTCATACAATCTGCCGACAACATAGTGCACACTTCGGTCAGCATCAATTCCGACTATGATGAAGAAGCCCAAGTCTTGAGCGCAGCGTACACACAGATACCCGAAAACGAATGGCAAAGCTATATCGAAAGATCGCGTGCCATTGCAGCGACAACAAACGGCGGTATCATCGTGAGAATAATCTACAAAAACTCCTCGGATGAGACAAAAATAATCGACAGACTGATTCCCAATGAATAAAACGATTTCCCTCGGGCG
>JAZQJB010000067.1:0-16058 GCA_045541375.1 Eubacteriales bacterium
ATTTCCCTCGGGCGTTGCCCGAGGGAAGTTTTTGTTGTATGCTATCCCGCTTTGCGGGAGTTAATGTCGCGCGGGGCGCGAGTTATGATCGCCTGCGGCGAGTTAAGATTTGGCTTCGCCAAAGTTAATGTTCGCTTCGCGAAGTTTGATAGGTATTATTTATTATTACAAAATTAAGAAAGCTTAACAAATAGTTTCGCGCTCTCTGTCTCCCCTTCCCGGTTCACGGGAAAGGGGGTGGGGGATAGGTCCCGATTTGTCGGGGCAAAATTATTGGATATCGGCAAAACCGATGTAGATGCACAATATTCAAGCACTCGCAAGACATCAGCTTTGCTGATGAAAAAGCCCTCCCGCTTGCGGGAGGGTTGGGAGGGGAGTCAGCGGGGCTTGCGATTTAAGCAGTTTTTTTAACCAAGAACGCCTTAACTGACCTAATAAACGAAGGAATTCCGCCGATCAGAAGCATAAGCCCGAATCCGATGCGAAGCAGATCGGGTGCGAGCACCGAGGCAACAAGCGCGCCGACGATCGCACCTATCGTACCGCCGATCGACATAAAAGTTACCGCGCCGTAGCAGATATTTCTCGCGCGGAGGTTGACGGCGGTCGATGCGCCCGAGGAAAATATAAAGAATATCAAATTAACACCCTGCGCGAAAAGCTGTCCGACCTCGCGGTATTTTGTTAAAAACACAACAAGCAGCCCGCCGCTTCCGACACCGAGCCCCGAAAGCAACGCCACGCCGCAGCTTACAATAAATTCTATCATATTTCACCTAAAAAATCATTGTAAATCCCGACCACACTACGAGTGCGGAAAAAATTAAGCGCAGCAGGCGCGTATCTATCACCGCAAGCAAAAGTCCGCCGCCCACACCGCCGATGATCGCGGGAAGTATAAACGGTGCGAATTCAAGCCCGTGAACACTGCCGCGGAGCACATAAGCTATTGCCGACACAGCCGAAAGCGGGAGCATCACCGCGAGGGCATTTGCAAAAACGTCTCTGCTTTCGTGATATTCGCGCGGCAAGACTTTCTCCGCACCGCGAACCAATATTATCCCGCCGCCCGCGCCGAGAAGTCCGTTGAGCAGTCCCGCAAAAAATCCCAGACAAAGCGCGCCCCATCCTTTATTTTTCATAAAAATTCCTCATCGCTCTTGTAATTTGCCCGATTTCGTGATATAATTATATTTGGTATAATTTACGAAAATGCAATTCTTGATTTTAGTATTTCCGAATATTCCGATCCCATACACGAAAGGAGATCACCGTGGCAAACACCAAAGGAAGACCCGCTGCAGAAAAAAAGCCTGCATCGGCAAAGAAAAATACATCCAAAAAAGCCCCCGAGCGTGACGAATACGCTTACTACGACGACCTTTACGAAAAGAAGCCGCGCAAGAAGAAGGTTCAAGAGCCTATCGAGGAGGAAGAAGACCTTTATTCTTACAATGACGATCTTTATAAAAAGAAACCCAAAAAGAGAAAACAGCCCGAACCGATAGAGGAAGAAAAGGACATCCCGCCCGCTTCGACGCAGACCGTTCACAGATTGATGCCATACATTTTGGGCGTTGTCACGGTCTTCATCGTCGCTTGCTTCTTGTTGGCGGGAATCGACGGCGCAATGGGCGACCTTGGCAATCTGCTTCGCAATATGTTTTTCGGATTCTTCGGTTGGCCGGCATACTTCATTCCGCTTGTACTTGTCAATATGATAATCTATTGGCGCAGATACGTCGATCTCGGCGTTATCCGCAGGAAGATAGTCTTCGGCACCGCGATCCCCCTGCTTCTCTCCTCTCTCATCCACTCACTTGCGATCGCGCGCCTTTATGACGGCTACAAGTGGGCTGAATGGGGCAAGAGCATTTTCGGCTTCAAGGAAGCAACTTCTAACTGGACACACGGCGTGACTCTTCACGGCGGCGGATTCTTCGGCGGTCTGTTTGGCGGATTCTTCCGTTGTCTTATAGGCTACGTTGGCTCCGTGATCGTAATAATCGCGATCCTCGCGCTTGCAATTATTTTCTACGTTGGACTCTCCCCCAGACACTTCATCGATATGATCTCCTCGCTCATCTCGAAGATCAAGAGCAAGAGTGCCGAGAGAAAGATCGAGGTCATCGAGCCCGAGGAAGAATATGAAGAAGAGCCTGAGGAAGTTCTTCCCAAGCCTCGCACACGCAAAAAAGCTGCGGTGCCCGAACCCGAGGAAGACATCGCAGCGGCAATTCCCGCTCCCGAGGAAGACGACACTCCCGCAGTCAGCGGCATCGAGATCAAGCCCGCGGGCGGAGAATTCGACCCCGACGCAATGGAGGTTCTCGGCTCTATCGAAACCAAGCACGCCGAAAAGGAAAAAGAAAAGAAAAAGACTCTCGATTCCCTGCGCCCCGTCAGCGAAAGCGAATCTCCCGAAACATTCGGCGAGCTTGTTGACACCATATTCGGAGAGGCGCCGAAGGAAGTCGACGAGCCAATCCCCGCCGTGCTTGAGATCACCGAAGCACCCGTCGTCAACCTCCCCGCAGAAGAGCCCGAAGCTCCCGCGCCCGAGGATGACGGAATCCTTCTCCCCGATCAGGCAAAGAAAAAGCAGGCTTACGAACAGCTTGCCGCATATATCTTCCCCCCTCTGACACTCCTTCGCGAATCGACCTCGCCCGGACGCGACGCCATCAATGCCGAGCTCCGCGCGAATGCCGAAACGCTTATCGAAAAGCTTGAATCCTTCCACGTCAAGCTTGCAAAGATCGAATACTCGCGCGGTCCTACACTGACCCGTTACGAGCTCTACCCCGCTCCCGGAGTCAAGGCAAACTCGATCAAAAATCTTCAGACCGACATTGCAATGGCACTCCAGGCGAAGATCAGAATCGAAGCACCAATCCCCGGCAAGAGCGCAGTCGGTGTCGAGGTGCCGAACAAGTCCTCCTCGACCGTCGCGATCCGCGAGCTTCTTGACTCGGATCAGTTCAAGGATGCCAAGAGCAAGCTCTTTGCTTGCCTCGGCAAGGACATCACGGGTGAGCCGATCTTCATCGACATCGGCAAAATGCCCCACCTGCTGATCGCGGGTACCACCGGATCGGGTAAATCGGTCTGCATCAACAGCATCATCATGTCGCTGCTTTACAAAGCGCGCCCCGATGAAGTTCAGTTCATCATGATCGACCCGAAGAAGGTTGAAATGTCGATGTATAACAATCTGCCCCACCTGCGCGTTCCCGTTGTCACCAACGTCAAGAAGGCGGCGGGCACGCTCAACGCCGCTGTCGGCGAGATGGAGCACCGCTACGAGCTCTTCGAGAACAATCTTGCGCGCGACATCGACGGCTACAACCGTATGATGAAGGCAGAAGACCCCGATTTCATCCCGCTGCCCAGACTCGTCATCATCATCGACGAGCTTGCCGACCTTATGATGAGCGCACCCTCCGAGATCGAGACCTCGATCGTCCGTCTTGCTCAAAAGGCACGTGCGGCGGGCATCCACCTCATCGTTGGTACTCAGCGTCCCTCGGTTGACGTCATCACAGGTCTTATCAAGGCAAACATCCCCTCGAGAATCGCATTTGCGGTTGCCTCGGGTATCGACTCGAGAACCATCATCGACACCGTGGGCGCCGAAAAGCTCCTTGGACGCGGTGATATGCTCTTCTGCCCCATCGGCGCACAGAATCCCATCCGAGCGCAAGGCACTTTCGTCACCGATGACGAGGTCGTTGCGGTTACGAATTTCGTAAAGGAAAATTCCGCAGGAGCGCATTACGACGACGAATTCCTTTCGCGCATCGAAAAGGAATCAGAGCAGATCGTCACCGTCACACCCGGCGCAAAGAAGCCCGCTGGCGGCGCGGGCGGAGGCGGAGCGGCAAGCGGCTCCTCCGAATGCTTCGACGAGCTCTTCTTCGACGCCCTCAAGCTCGCAGTTGAAAGCGGCACGGTTGCAACCTCCTTCCTGCAGAGAAACATCAACGTTGGCTTCGGACGCGGCGCAAGGATCATCGACCGTATGGCAAAGCTCGGCTTCGTCACACAGCCCGACGGCACCAAGCCCCGCCAAGTACTCCTCACCGCCTCCCAGCTCGCCGAGCTCATCGCCCGCGACGACAAGAGAATCTACGGCCTCATCCCGCAGGATGAACCCGAAGAATAAGTGGACAGTGGTTAGTGGACAGTGGACAGAAAGATGCGAATGATAATTTAATTTTTATCGTCGTTCCATTGTTCAGCAACTAATTTAATTAAAAAACGATCTCGGATATTTGGAAGCGTTACACTTCTTGATATCCGAGATTTTCTATTCACTATTCAAGCATTATTATATTGTTGACGAAGCATAGTAGCACCAAACATAATTACAGCGCAACTTTCTGTCCACTGTCCACTGTCCACTGTCCACTTTTTTCCTGCCGGAACGAGAAAAGAGTTGACTTTCCCCGAAAAATGTATTATAATATACATAATATATTTAATCCAATCGAAAGAGAAAGCGAAAAAATGTTAAAACGATTCATTGCTTACTACAAACCTCACCGCGGGATGCTGACGCTTGATATGCTTGCCTCGCTCGTTATTGCGCTTGTCGGCATGGTCTATCCCATCATCACGGAAACGATGCTCGAAGCTTTCCTTGACGGAACGCAGACGGCAAAGATGATAATCACCGCAAGTGCGATAGTTCTTGCGCTTTACATAATCCGCCTTTTCCTGCGCTACTTCGTTCAGTATTACGGTCACCTCATCGGTGTCGGAATGCAGGCGCAGATGCGCCGCGACCTCTTCGCACACATCCAGAAGCTTCCCTTCTCCTTCTACGACGAGAACGAAACGGGTAAGATCATGACCCGTATGACCTCCGACCTTTTCGAGATCAGCGAGCTTGCTCACCACGGCCCCGAAAACCTGCTCATCAGCTCGGTCACCTTTATCGCCGCCTTCATTTATCTTTGCACCATCGACTGGGCGCTGACCCTCATCATCTTCGTATGCGTGCCGATACTCGTTATCGTTGCGGCTTATTTCCGCAAGAAGATGCGTGCGGCATTCACCGAGCGACGCGCAAGCAACGCCGTCATCAACGCCTCGCTTGAAAGCTCGATCTCGGGCATCCGCGTCACCAAGGCATACACAAATCAGGACAAGGAAACAGAAAAATTCGAGGTCGGCAACAACGCCTTCATCAACGCTTGTAAGAAGGCTTACGACGCGATGGGCAAGTTCCACTCGGGAACATCATTCATCACCGACGTTTTCAACGTAATCATCCTCATCGCGGGCGGTCTCTTCATCAACGCTGGCCGCATCTCGATCCCCGAATATTCGGCATTTATGGTGTCGATCAACCTCTTCATCTCGCCCATCAACACCCTTATCGGCTTTATGGAGCAGTATCAGAACGGTGTCACCGGCTTTGAGCGCTTCCTTGAGATCATCGACACAGAGCCCGAGCGCGACGAGCCCGATGCCATCGAGCTTGAGGGCGTCGAGGGCAAGATCGAGTTCGAGAACGTCGAGTTCTCCTACAAGGATTCCGCAGAAGTCCTCCACGGCATCACTCTTAACGTTGAAAAGGGACAGAAGCTCGCGCTTGTCGGCCCCTCGGGCGGAGGCAAGACCACCATCTGCCACCTCATTCCGAGATTCTACAAGATCACGGGCGGCGACATCAAGATCGACGGCAAGAGCATAAATTCGCTTACCATGAACTCGCTCCGAAAAAACATCGGTATCGTTCAGCAGGACGTATTCCTCTTCAACGGCTCTATCCGCGACAACATCCTCTACGGACGCCTCGACGCGACCGAGGAGGAGGTTATCGAAGCGGCAAAGCTTGCAAACATCCACGATTGGGTATCCACCCTCGAGCACGGCTACGACACCGAGATAGGTGAGCGCGGAGTCAAGCTTTCGGGCGGTCAGAAGCAGCGTCTTTCCATCGCTCGCGTATTCCTCAAGGACCCCTCGATCCTCATTCTTGACGAGGCAACGAGCGCGCTCGACAACACCACCGAAATTCTTATCCAGCAGGCACTCGACGAGCTCTGCAAGGGCAGAACCACCATCGTCGTCGCGCACAGACTTTCGACCGTTCGCGGCGCAGACAAGATCGCGGTCATCTCGGACGGTCACATCGCCGAGGAAGGAAGCCACGAGGAGCTTATGCAGATCGAGAACGGTATCTACCAAGGTCTCTATCGCCTTGGCGTCCGCAATCCCGACAAGGACGGCTCCATCGCCGACATCGACGTAAACCAGCTTTCAAAGAAAGCGGGATTTTAAGTTTCAATAAATAAACAAACCGACTACCTCGCGGTAGCCGGTTTGTTATTTTTACTGTGCTCTGCCGTCAAAATACTTGAGAAGATCACTGATCTTTCTTGCATATATCTTTTGCTTCTGTTTATAAGTAGATGCAAAGCTGTTGACACCGCTCTTGGCAACGTCACGGTTCATATTCGCAATACCGTCAAGCTCGCTGCTGTAAATCATACCGGTGTTGAATTTTGCGCTGTTACGGATAATGTCAAAGATCATACCCGATTCAACGTTAGCAAGGTATCTGTTCTTCATAATAACTTCGCAGTAAACGGGAAGAATATCCATATAGGAACGATAGTTCCATTCCTCAAGCACGGTTCCTACAGCTTCGATCTGCTTGCTTGTTGACATAACAGACATGATCGAGTATGCATCCTGAACTGCGGTGTGATAATCCTGCTGTTCTGCATTATACTTGGGAAGAGGAATAAGGCCGTAGGAATCATTCATAGCTCTGAGAGCCTGGTTGGTTGCAGCATCCGCATAAACCATGTGAATCCAGAAAAGAGAGCCGCCGTTTGTGAACTTGTCGCGAAGCTCGGCGCTGCTGCTGTGCAGGCAGGCACCGTTATTTTGGTTGTAAAGCTGTATCTCGAGATCAATCGCGCTTGATACCTTCTCGGTATCCCAGACAAGCTCGAGACCGCCGTCATCCTTTTTGCCGATAATATCAATGTCGAACGCGGGAAGCATACCGTCGTATGCCTCGGAGCCTTTGATTCCGATAATACCGATCTTGTCTGCCATATCAATGGCACCCGATTGGTTGGTGTCTACCCAAGTATCCTTGGTATATTCAATAAGCTTGTCGATCGTCCACTGACCGTCAAGCACAGTGCCGTAAAGATCGTTTATCTGATAATCATTTGCAAGAGTTGCATTATAATAGATCGAGATCGATCTGTCAACGACCGCAAGGTTAAGGTCACCGACAACGAAATAAAGTTGATCCTTAATTGTTGCGGCGTCAATGTAGGTCTGCTTCCACCAAGGATTTTCAAGATTTACAGTATCAATGGTATGAAGGTTTGCGTAGCAATTACGAAGAGCCGCGCCGGTAGAATAATATGCATAGTGAGTTACTATGTCGATTCCCGACGATCCGCCCGACTCAAACTCAGCAATAGTCAGGCTCGTTCCCTCTTCCTTGCTGGCGGTCGTGATAAACTCAAAGGTAAAGTTCAGGTCTTCTTCAAGCTTAAGGTTTCTCTTGTATATCTCATCGTTGAGCATATCGCCGTTTTCGGTCTCGGAGCGGAACTCTCTGTTCCAGGTGTCGGAATAACGGATAAGGACCGTGATGACGCTTCCGTCCTCAAGCTTTGTGCCCTCGGCGGTAGGGGATGCAACGTAGGGTCTTCCCCATTCGTCGGTAGTGGGAGTGGTATCGACGGGGACGGTTTGTGCATCGGTACCCGCAGGGGTAGCAGTCGTTTCTGTGGGAGTGGTTTCTTCGCCACCGGTATTCGCGCAGGAGGCGAAGCCAAGCATAAGGGTAACGAGGGATAGTAAGAATGCGATGATTCTGACAGCGTAATTCTTCATTTTGATATCCTTCTTTCAAATATTTGGGTTCTTGCTATAATCATTATATAATAAAGGACAAAAAAAGTCAATATGTTTTTCCAAAAACAGTTATTCTTTTGTTTTTTTGGGAGATAATAATACTCAAATACCACTAACGGAGTTAACTATGAGGAAATTATCGAATTCATATTCCGAAAACGTGATGCAAATGGACAGGCTACTGCGCGTTGACGAAAACTTTGATATGCTCAAAAAGATCGTCAAGGTAGGCGAGGACGAACTGACATTTTACTACCTTGACGGCTTCGTCAAGGATGCGGTGATGCAAAAGCTGATGCTCTCGCTTTCGGGTCAGAAGGGTATCTGCCCGGAAAAGGACGCGGGCGAGGCGGCGGCTTATGAATTTATGCGCTCCTACGTCGTTTATGTTGAGACCGATGTGACATCTTCGCTCGACGCAATGATCGCCGCCGTTATGTCGGGCGGCTCCTTGATGCTCGGAAGCAGATTCGGAAGCTACGCCATCCTCGTCGATTCGCGATCATACCCCGCAAGGGAGACCACCGAACCGCAAAACGACCGCGTTATGCGCGGCCCGCGCGACGGATTTGTTGAAACGCTCATATCAAACACAGCCCTCATCCGTCGCCGCATACGCGACACGAGCCTGACAATGAGCTATATTTCAGTCGGAAGTGAATCAAAAACCGACGTGGTGCTCTGCTATATGGCTGACCGCGCGGACGGCGAATACGTCAAAAAGCTCGAGGAAAAACTGCGCTCGCTGAAGGTCGCATCTCTGACTATGGGGCATCAATCGCTTGCCGAATCGTTGATAAAAACGAGCTGGTACAACCCCTTCCCCAAGATACGCATCACCGAACGCCCCGACGTTGCGGCGGCGCAATTATATGAAGGCAGCATCATACTGCTGATCGACACCTCGCCGCAGGCTATGATCCTTCCCACCTCGATCTTTGACTTTCTGCAGGAAACGAACGACTTTTACTTTCCGCCGCTGACGGGTTCATACGTCCGCGCGGTGCGGCACATCATCTTTTGGCTGACGCTCTTCCTTGTTCCCGTCTGGTACTTGATGACGCGCTATCCCGAAGCTGTGCCGCAGTTTCTCGCCTTCGCTCTACCAAAGGAACTCGGGCTTGTGCCGATAATAGCACAGTTGCTCATCGTCGAATTCGTCGTCGACGGGCTCAAAATGGCTTCGATGAACACACCAGATATGCTCTCAAACTCACTCTCCGTCGTCGGCGGACTGATACTCGGTGACTTCGCCGTCAACCTCGGCTGGCTCATCCCCGAGGTCATAATCCTGACCGCATTCGTCGCCATCGCCAATTTCTCGCAACGCTCATACGAGCTCGGCTATGCCTTCAAATTTATGCGGATAATGCTGCTCATCCTCTCGGGCATTTTCGGAATATGGGGCTTCCTTATCGGAGTCGCCCTCGTGATCGTCCTCCTCGCCACCAACAAGACAATCAACGGCGAATGCAAGTACCTTTATCCCTTGATTCCGTTCAGCGGGAAAGCTCTCGCTACGGTTCTGTTCAGAGTGAGGAAGAAGGATGAGAAAAGTGGACAGTGATTAGTGGACAGTGGACAGAAAGATGCGAAGATAATTTAATTTTGATTTTTGCATTCCATTGTGACGGCAGATAATTCAATAAAAAGAAATCGGATATTAAGAAGAATGCTTCAAAATATCCGATTTTTTGTTTATTTCAGTTTTGCAGTAAACAGCGTTTCAGACGTACTGTACATAATTATTTGCCCGCATCTTTCTGTCCACTGTCCACTGTCCACTGTCCACTGTCCACTCATTTCTGTCCATTAACCACTATTCATTCCTCCGCATTCTTCTCAAACCCATGAATAAATCCGCTCGGCTCGGCGGAGCAGATATCACCGGCGATGATGCGGTTTTTGCGGACGATGAGATTGGCGTATATCTTCTCGCCCTCGTGGCCGGGGTAATCGGTCACTTCATAAGTATATCGCGTAACGGTTTTGCCCTTGTATTTGGTAAGGTCGAGTCCCTGCGCCTTTTGGAGCTCGTTGTAGCCCGAAAAAACGCGGTCGAAATCGTCGGGCAGAGTCAGCTCGACGCTCTCGATCGGCTCGCCCGAAACTTTGTAGCCAAATTGCGCGAGAAACGCGATCCTGTCCTCGTTCGTTTCGATCCCCTCGTAGCTGATCACGGCGGCGGTGTCGCTGTAGCCCTCCGCCTCATAAGCGGGCACGAACAGAATGAGTGCAGTCAGCGCGCCTGCGGCGAGTAAAAGAAGTGCAAAAAAGCGCAGGGTGCTCGCTCTGAATGAATAAATAAACATAAAAATATCCTCCCTCAAAACTAAATACACATTAGTTTTTATTCGGGAGGATGTTTGTTTATGCATGTTCGCGCTCAAAATTATACTTGACGCGGTGGGTTTTTACTGAATGCACCATGCCGAGAAGCAGATACATCGCAAGCGTCGAGGAGCCGCCATAACTTATGAAAGGAAGTGTGATTCCGATGACGGGAAGCATCGCAAGGCACATTCCGACGTTTTCCACCGTCTGCACGACTATCGCCGCCGCAACACCGATGCAGATAAACGCGCCGCTGTCCTTACGCGACGTCCGCGCGATCATAAATACTCGGATAACAACGATAGCAAGGCAAACAAGGACGATTATACCACCTATCAAACCGAATTTTTCGCAAAGAGTCGAAAAAGCGAAGTCATTCTCGCAGGCGAAAAGATCCTTGTAGAATTCTCCGCCGTTGATTCCTTTGCCGAAAAATCCGCCGTTTGCAAGCGCATCGCGGCCAAGCAGCGCCTGATAGCCGTATTCTTCCGGGTCAGCCTCGGGATTAAAGCCATAGATGATTCGATATTTTTGGTAATCCTTCAAAAACTCCCAGACGTACGGGATCGCAACGAAAAGAGCAACACCCGCGCCAAGGAAATAGAAAAGGCTGAGTCCCGCGCAAAAAAGCATCAAGGCGACTATTCCGCAATAAACGAGCGCAACGCCAAGGTCGCCCGAAAGAAGGATCAGACCGATGATACCACCCGCGTGGATTCCGAGTCCAAGAAGCGACATCGGATGGTTTATCTTGTGCTTCACCATATCGAGATGCTTCGAGAACGTGACGATAAAGGTGCCCTTGACGAACTCGGAGGGCTGGATCGTGATAGGTCCGATTTCGAGCCAGCTTTGGTTTTCTCCCTCTGCAACGCCGTAAAGAAGAGTAATTCCGAGAAGTCCGATCTCGCCTATCAGAAAGATCACCCAAAGCTTGTTGACTACCTCTTGATAGTCGACCGTTGCAAGAAAGACCATCACAAAAACGCCGACAAGCGTTGCCGCCGCCTGCATTCGAAGAAGACCGTAGCCCTCGCTGTCCGCGATCGAATACATAAGAAGAATACTGATAATCGACAAAACGGAGGTGCAGATAAGCAGACAGATATCAAATTGCCTGAGCCTGTCCTTCAGTCCCGTACCCGTGGATAAGGGCTTCATATCTTCACCTCCGATTTAATAAAATGAAATTTTCGCGACAGCGAAAATCACCTTTTCACTGTCCACTGACCACTGTTCACTCTTCTACACCGTCCTGCAGATACTCTGCAATATCCGCCTTGGTAAGTCCGAGATGTTCCGCAACAAGGTCGCCGACGCGGACGAGCTCGAGGCTCTTGACAGAATGCGAGTCTGTTCCGAATGTAAACTGGCAACCCGCCTTCTTTGCGTTCCGGAATACGCGCATAAGCTGATTTGCCTCAAGATCCATACCGTGCTCGGTTACAGCCGCGCAGTTGATCTCGCAATATGCGCCGATAGCCTTTGCGCGGGTGAAGCAATCGTAAAGCACCTCGTCGGGGATCTGAATGAGGAAGGAATTCTTGATCTCGTGCGGGATTCCGCAGAATGCGAAGGGATGCGCGATCGAGGTCGGAACTGTTGCACACATCTTGATGAAGGTCTCATTAGCGCAAAGATCGTTGAAGCTCTTGACAGCCGCCTCGGTCATATACTTGCCGAGATCGGTCTTCTGTTGGGCGTATTTCTTGAGATGCGCCTCCTGCAGAGCGTTTGCCATGACCTTTACGGTATCCTCGGCGAGATAGGGCAGAGCCGCCTGCACGTCAGCCGCGATCTTGGCACGCATCTCCTGAATTTCGGGAAGATCCCAAAGGACCTGGTTTCTCATGTGCTGGTGAGAATGAGGAATGAGCATATAATCAAAGCGCTTCGCGCCCTCGAGAGACATTCCGAGTCTGTCGTGGCAATGGAAATACTCGCTCTCCGCGCCGAAAAGGCACTTCAGCGTCGCGGGTGCTTTAGCAAGAGAAGCCTTTGCCTCCTCCGCCTTGGTGATAGTCTGCTTGCTGTACCAATAGGACGCGCCCTTTACGCTCTCGTCCCAGATGTGGTTCGAGAGGCCGAAGATCTTGTTGCCAAGCTCGACTTCCTTCTGAACGAATGCATCGGTCGAAGCAGTCGGGTCGTTGCAGCAGGCAGAGAAAGTGTTGTGATTGTGTACGTCGTGGAGGATTTTCATAGCGTTTTTCCTTTCCTTAAACTTCGCCGCATAGCGAACGTAACTTTAAAATTGCGGCGGCAAAGCCGCCGCAATTTGAATAATTAATACTGACGTCCCCAAACGACCATATGCTTCGCGGGCTTACCGCAGCATACACAGACGTCGGAGATATGCTCCTCTTCAAAGGGAATGCAACGGGACTTAACGCCGCCGGTCTCGTCCTTGATCTTGTCCTCGCACTCGGAGCAGCCGCACCACATTGCGCGAATGAAGCCCGACTTGTTCTCTGCGATGTCAAGGAATTCCTCCCAGGTTGCCGCATTCGAGGTGCGGTTCTTGAGGTTTTCGAGAGCGCGGTTGTAGAGCTCGTCGTGAACGCTCTTGAGTCCTGCCTCGACCGATTCCTCGATTCCGTCGAGGGAAACGAAGGTCTTCGCACGGCTTACTCTCGAAACGAGAACGCAGGAGTTGTTTTCGATGTCGCGCGGACCGATCTCGATACGGAGCGGAACGCCCTTCATCTCGTACTGCGAATACTTCCAGCCGGTAGAGTTATCACTGTCGTCAACCTTTACGCGGAATTTCGCCGAAAGCTTGTCGCGCAGAGCGTAAGCGGCGTCAAGAACGCCTTCCTTGTGCTGTGCAACGGGAATGATGACGACCTGTGTGGGAGCGATCGCGGGGGGAAGGATGAGTCCGTTATCGTCGCCGTGAGTCATAATGATCGCGCCGATCATACGGGTCGAAACGCCCCAGGATGTCTGGTGCGGATATTTGATCTGATTGTCGCGCGCGGTGTACTTGATGTCGAAAGCCTTTGCAAAGCCGTCGCCGAAGTAGTGAGTAGTTCCGCCCTGAAGAGCAACGCCGTTGTGCATCATGGGCTCTACGGTGTAGGTCTCAACAGCACCCGCGAACTTCTCCTTCTCGGTCTTCTGACCCTTGACTACGGGGATAGCAAGCGACTTCTCATAGAAATCGGCATAAACGTCGAGCATACGGATGGTCTCCTCACGTGCCTCTTCTTCGGTCTCGTGCATAGTGTGACCCTCCTGCCAGAGGAACTCGGAGGTGCGGAGGAAGGGACGGGTGGTCTTTTCCCAACGAACAACGTTGCACCACTGGTTGTAGAGCTTCGGCAGGTCGCGGTAGGACTGAATGATATTCTTGTAGTGCTCGCAGAAAAGAGTCTCGGAGGTGGGACGAACGATGAGGCGCTCGGAGAGCTTGTTCTGTCCGCCGATGGTTACGATCGCACACTCGGGAGCAAAGCCCGCAACGTGATCGGCTTCCTTCTGCAGAAGCGACTCGGGAATGAACATGGGCATATATACGTTCTCGTGACCGAGCTTCTTGAACTCGGCGTCAAGGATGCGCTGGATATTTTCCCAAATTGCGTATCCGTAGGGGCGGATGATCATACATCCCTTAACGCCCGAATAGTCAACCAGCTCCGCCTTCTTAACGACGTCGGTATACCACTGGGCAAAATCAGTTTCCATTGATGTGATAGCATCAACCATCTTCTTGTTGTCAGCCATTTTTTATTTCCTTTCGCTAACATAGTAATACATAGTATATTATAAAACAAAATTATTAATATGTCAAGCATTTTTCTATTGATTAGTAAGAAAAAGTGTGATATAATTAATCATATCAAGCTTTCGGGAGGTAAAATGATGAATAGTGTATCTATCCTCGGCATTGATTTCAGCAACGTAAACAAAGCTGAAGCCTCCGAAAAAATCTTCAGCACTTGCAAAAACAAAAACGATTTCCCGATTACCGTCGTAACGCCAAACCCGATAATGGTGATGACGGCGCAAAGAAATGAAAAACTATTCTCTGCTCTCACGGATGCTGATCTCTCACTCGCCGACGGTGTGGGGATCATTTCTGCGGCAAGGCGTATGGGGACACCCCTCCCGGAGCGTGTCACGGGTATCGACACAGCTTATTCGGTACTCGAAAAGCTCGCCGAGGTCGGCGGCAGCGTCTACCTTCTCGGCGCAAAACCGGGTGTTGCCGAAAAAGCGTCTGCAGAATTGACCGAAAAGCTTCCCTCTCTGCGCGTTGTCGGTACGCATGACGGATATTTTGAGAGCGATGCGGAAATAATAAAGGATATATCCGAAAAGTCACCCGATCTTCTTGCCGTCTGCCTCGGCAGCCCTCGGCAGGAGATATGGGCTAACGAAAACAAGGAAAAGCTCGCGGGAGTCGGTGCGATAATCTGCCTCGGCGGGGCACTTGACGTGTGGTCGGGAAATATTAAGCGCGCGCCGAAGCTATTCATCACACTTCGACTTGAATGGCTCTGGCGTATGCTTTGCGAACCGAAAAGAATGAAAAATCTGCCCCTAATGATCAAATTCCGGCACTTAACGCGAAAAAGTCGCCAAAAAGGCTGAACTTTTAAGTGAAAATATTGGAAATTGTTATGAATTTGATAATTTTTGTTCAATCCCCTTGTAAAATCCTTCAAAATAGAGTATAATATATAAGGCAAAAATCGGGTGAGATGCCCGATATTATATCGAAAAAAATAAAAAACATATAAAACGGAGGAATTCCAAAAATGTCAGTAAAAGTCGCAATTAACGGTTTTGGCCGCATCGGTCGTCTCGCATTCAGACAGATGTTCGGCGCAGAGGGTTACGAGGTTGTAGCAATCAACGACCTTACCAGCCCTGCAATGCTCGCTCACCTTCTCAAGTATGACACCGCTCAGGGCGCATACTGCGGCAGAATCGGCGAGAACCTTCACACCGTTGAGTCCACCGAAAACTCCATCATCGTTGATGGCAAGGAGATCACCATTTATGCAGAGAAGAACGCAGCTGACTGTCCTTGGGGCAAGCTCGGCGTTGACGTTGTTCTTGAGTGCACCGGCTTCTACACCTCTAAGGAAAAGAGCCAGGCTCACATCGTAGCAGGCGCAAAGAAGGTTGTTATCTCTGCTCCCGCAGGCAACGATCTTCCCACCATCGTTTACAACGTAAACCACAAGGGCCTCACCGCTGAGGATACCATCATTTCCGCAGCTTCCTGCACCACCAACTGCCTCGCTCCCATGGCTAAGGCTCTTAACGAGTACGCAGCTATCCAGAGCGGTATCATGACCACCGTTCATGCATACACCGGCGACCAGATGATCCTTGACGGTCCCCAGAGAAAGGGTGACCTCCGCCGTGCACGTGCAGGCGCACAGAACATCGTTCCCAACTCCACCGGCGCTGCAAAGGCTATCGGTCTTGTAATCCCCGAGCTCAACGGCAAGCTCATCGGTTCCGCTCAGCGTGTTCCCACCTGCACCGGTTCCACCACCATCCTTGTTGCTGTCGTTAAGGGACAGAACATCACCAAGGAAGGCATCAACGCTGCTATGAAGGCTGCTGCTACCGAGTCCTTCGGTTACACCGAGGAAGAGCTCGTATCCTCCGACGTTATCGGTATGCGTTACGGTTCTCTCTTCGATGCTACCCAGACCATGGTTGCAAAGATCGATGAGGATACCTACCAGGTACAGGTTGTTTCTTGGTACGACAACGAGAACTCCTACACCAGCCAGATGGTTCGCACCATCAAGTACTTCGCAGAGCTCAACTAATTTCAGTAAGTCGGATCGTAGCCATGTCGT
>JAZQJB010000068.1:0-3749 GCA_045541375.1 Eubacteriales bacterium
AAACTTTTTCAGAAAGTTATGCTTGCCTTCGGCAAGCTGCGACTCTGTCTTGTCGGCTCCCGCCTCCATTTTCCTTCGGAAAACCGCCAGAGCCGCGCAAATTCTTAAGGCGGAGCCTTAAGCCGCCCGCCGCAGCGGGCGGAACTCTCTATGCGCTTCGAACAGACGACGCCCCGTCGGCTGTTCGGAATGATTAAAACCTCCCGCTTGCGGGAGGTTTTAATCATTCACTCTCCAACCAAAATATACCTCCACACTCTGTTTATTGACAAAATGCATTTTTTATTGTATAATAATCTTGAACACCTAAAGGAGGGACCAAAATGAAAAAAGCTGTATTTCTATTATTGATATTCGTTCTTTTCTTCGCATCCTGCGCGGAGGAGGTTCCCGAACATACTTGTTCGTTCAGCTCCGAGGGGGAAGTCGTTCTTGCTCCGAACTGCACTCAGAACGGTGAGCGCATCTTCGTCTGCGAATGCGGAGAGCAGAAAACCGAGGTCATCCCTGCAAACGGCGAACACGACTACGCGGACGGTAAATGCACCCTCTGCGGCAAGAGAAAGCCCAGCGACGGGCTGAAAATGAAGCTCATAAACAAGGAATATTACAGCGTAAGCCGCCTCGGCGACTGTACTGACAAGAATATCGTCATCCCCGATACGTATGAAGGTCTGCCCGTCAAGCAGATCGAACGCAACGCTTTTCTCCGCGCGGACATTGAAAGCGTGTATATCCCCCCGTCAATTCAAACGATCAAGGCTTCCGCGTTTGCTCAGTGCCAAAACATAAAAAGCGTTTATATCGATGACCTTGCCGCCTTTCTCTCCATCGATTTTCAGGTCGACAAGGACAACGTATGCAAATCAAATCCCCTGAACGGCGCGTCGCTCTATCTTTGCGGCGAGCTTGTGACCGACCTCGTCACTCCGGCGGGCACTCCGGTCGCCCCATTCGCATTCTTCGGATGCACCTCGATCAAGAACCTGACCTTCTCCGAGGGTACAACGCATATCGGTGAATATGCCTTTGCCAAATGCACGTCACTCGAAACCGTAAGGTTTTCATCGACCGTCGAGAAAGTGGGAATCTACGCCTTTGACGGTTGCGAGGCTATAAAGGAGGTACACGCGGCAAGCGTGGAATCCTGGTGTCAAATCGAATTCTGGGATGAAAAATCTAAAGTATACATTTCCACAAATCCTATATGCTACACAAATACCCTGCTTATAGACGGGAAACCCGTTACGGATATCGTAATTCCCGGCAGCGTAAGCGAGATAAAGCCCTTTGTATTTCACCTCTGTAATACGCTTACAAGCGTCACTCTTGAAGAGGGCGTGCGCAAGGTTGGCACGCGAGCATTCTGGGATTGCGACTCTCTCGTCACGGTCACTCTGCCCTCAACGATCGAAAATATCGGAGTAGCCGGATTTCTGAACTTGAATGAAAGCATTGAAACGCAAAGGATAAATATCGCCTCGGTAGATTCTTTCATTAAAGCCACACAGGACACCGATCTTATCCTATCAAACACCGAAATTTACCACAACGGCGAGCTTCTCACATCGGTTGTGATACCTTTTGGAATCAAAACGCTCGGTGTTAGCTTTTCGGGGTATAAGCACCTGACAGAGATCATAATAAACGGCGGAGTCGAGGAGATTGTCGACGGCGCGCTGAAGAACACGTCGATTGAAAGCCTTAACGTTCCCGAGGGTGTGACAAGGATCGGCGCGGGAGCCTTTATGAGCTGCGCGCAACTCAGCGAGGTCATTCTGCCGAAATCGCTTGAAACGATAGGTGAGGCTGCTTTCAGCGGTTGCACGTCGCTGCGCTCGCTCGAACTGCCCGAAAAGATTGATATAATTTCGGAATATCTCTTCCGCGGATGCAAAAATCTTCGCACTCTGACCATCCACCCGAGCATCAAGACAATAAATCTGAACGCGTTTATCAACAGCGGAGTCAAAAAGATCAACTACCTCGGCACCCGCGAGGACTGGAAAAACGTATCGACACGCGTAAGCTCGAAGGACTACGGAGAGCTGAAGCAGATCGACGAGATCATAGTTTACGGCTACGCGGACGAATCGGAAACCACAAAAGCCGAATAAGAACAAATATCCGCCCCTCGGGGCGGATATTTTATTTATAAGTGCTCCTTCACCCTCCCGGTCTGCCTTTCTGCAACCGGACACTCACGGCAACGCCGTCCTTGAAATATATATGATACCAAAGCGAATCATCCTTGCTCATTATCAAGTCGGGGGTGTTCTCGCGTATCATATATTCGGCAAAGGTCGGAACGTTTTCTTCGTTGCACCGCACTGCCCAAAATTCACCGTACTTCGCCTCGATCTCCTCGGGAGTGCTGCCGATGATCTCGCGGTCTTTGTAGGGGTAATGGGTGGGGTAAGTGTGGTTAAAAAGTATCACGGAAGTCACAACGATCAGCACTGTCGACGCGATCACAGAAAACAGAGTGACGACTTGTTTCTTGGTGGATCTTCTTATAAACGCAACGAGCGAATCAATTATCCACCAAACCGCCCAACCGCAAGCGCAGACAAGCGCCAAAAAACCCGAATCGGTCGCGTAAGCAAAGAGGACAAGCCCGTTATAGACACGAAAGAAAACACCCAAAATCAATATAGCTGCCACACCCGCGAACAATCCGAAAGGAATCAGACGGACCCAAAGCCTTTTCGCCTTGAAGCACAAGAGAAGCTGAATCGACATCAGCAGAAGCGACACGATCAAAACGAAAAGCTCGGTTTTGATCTCAAATGAGCCGATATGTATCATGCGAATACCTCCTTAAAGCCAATTTTGCGGTACGATTACATTATATCATATATTTGTCCCAAATGCAATAGCGGCGCGGTTGAATGTGCATAACGGTTTGTTAAGTAATATTAAACTTTTTAGTTACTATATTCAGAGTACCAAATATGATGTTTGATACTAAAACGAGCCCTCCCGCTTGCGGGAGGGCTTACAGACTGCTGACAAACTTGTATATGAAAAAGCAATATGTCAAATTGCACAATATTAGTCAAGCTGCTATGTTCGCAATCACTAATAGGGGGTGCAGGGGACGAAGCACCCTGCAAGAAGAAACGATGTCATCCTGAGGGCGTGCCCGCAGGCGTATACACCCGAAGGATCTCGTGGCGCCCCCATTTACAAGGGGCGGCGCGGTGTCTGTACGGTGAAGTTTGATGTGAATAACCGTAAAATGAAAGTCAAGCCACTTTGTCAGCACATACGAAAGTCAACATAAACGAAATCACTGTGTAATTTTGAACATACACAGTGATTTTCATTTTCATATATATTTAGTTTTTTGGTGCAGTACAGACCACTTCGCCAGCACCGCGCCGCGCAAAGAACAATTTGCGCGTCACGAGATCCTTCGGGCGCAAGCGGTCTGCGGACGCGCCCTCAGGATGACATCGTTTCTTCTTGCAGGGGCTGCCGCCCCTGCACCCTGCTTTGCCAGTGCAAACATCACTTTCTAAATTCTGTCAACTTTTAGTTGAAATAAAGTACTAAAATGATAATTATACTATTGCATATTGATATTGTTTTGCTATTTTTTCGATATTCAGCAAGCATAACAATAAAGTTATCGATCTAAAACAAAGCCCTCCCGCTTGCGGGAGGGTTGGGTGGGTATGCAGTTGCCGAGGCGAGGAGTCTGTGCGGGCACGTAATCTTTATTGGGCATTGCGCGACCGAAGGTC
>JAZQJB010000069.1:0-24020 GCA_045541375.1 Eubacteriales bacterium
CAGTGGACATGGAAAGAGATGAAGCGTAACTGGGTAGCTTATCTTATGATAGCTCCCTTCTGTCTCGTATTCACACTCTTTACAATGGCGCCCGTTGTGGTCTCGGTCATTATGAGTTTCACAGACTTCAATATGATCCAGATCCCTAACTTCCTTTTCCTGGATAACTACATCCGCCTTTTCCTTGACGACGATATCTTCCTTCTCGCCGTTAAGAACACATTCATCTTCGCGGTAATCGTAGGTCCCGTTTCCTACCTTATGTCGCTTATGGTAGCGTGGTTCATCAACGAGCTTAGTCCCCGTATCCGTGCGGTGGTAACGCTTATCTTCTACGCACCTTCTATTGCAGGTCAGGTTTACCTCATTTGGGGTACACTCTTCTCGGGTGACTCCTACGGTTGGGTAAACGCGACCCTTCTCGACCTTGGTCTTATCACCAAGGAGATCCAGTTCTTCGAGGATAAAAAGTACGTTATGCCGCTTTGTATCGTCGTTGCGCTCTGGACCTCGCTCGGTACCTCCTTCCTGTCCTTTATCGCAGGTCTTCAGGGTATCGACCGTTCCATGTACGAAGCTGCAGCCGTTGACGGTATCCGTAACCGTTGGCAGGAGCTTTGGTACGTAACTCTTCCCTCAATGAAGCCTCAGCTGATGTTCGGTGCTATCATGGCGATCACCAGCTCGTTCGGTTTCGGCGGCGTTGTTGACGCGCTTGCAGGTAACCCCTCGGTTGACTACTGCGCTTGGACAATAATGCATCACCTCAACGACTATCTCGGTGCCCGTTTCGAGGTCGGATACGGTTCCGCGATAGCAGTTGTGCTCTTCGCGATCATGATCGGTGCGAACGTGCTGGTCAAGAGAATGCTCTCAAAGGTAGGTCAGTAAGATGGCAAGATTAAGAACAAGAAAACATAAGGTCGTTCTTAACCGCTCTGTCGGCGGTGACCTGGGCATAACCGTTATGCTCACTCTCCTCGGAGCATTTATGTTCCTCCCCATGCTCTATGTAGTCATGCAGTCCCTTAAGCCTCTTGACGAGCTGTGGATGTTCCCTCCGAGATTCATAGTTATGAACCCCACGCTGAATAACTTCTCCGACCTTTTCGTTCTCATGAACACCTCGTGGGTTCCTTTCTCCCGTTACATTTTCAACACGGTCCTTGTATCTGTTGCAGGTACCGCAGGTAACCTCCTCTTTGCTTCGATGTGTGCATACTCTCTTGCAAAGATCAAGTTCCCCGGCCGCAAGTGGATCTTCAAGACCATTCGTACCTCTCTCATGTTCCACGAGACTGTTACCGCAGTAACACGTTTCACCATCATGAGCGTACTCCTTCTGATCGATACTCCTCTTGCGCTTATCATTCCCGCATGGGGTTCGACCCTTGGACTCTACCTCATGAAGCAGTTCATGGAGACCAACGTAAACGACTCGGTTCTCGAGTCCTCGAGACTTGACGGTGCAACAGAGTGGAAGACATTCTGGGTCATCGCGATGCCCATGGTTAAGCCCGCTTGGCTTACACTTATCATCTACTGCTTCCAGGGTCTGTGGAACGCCGGTTCCTCGATCTACATTCACTCCGAGCAGTTCAAGTCCTTCAACTACGCAATCGGACAGATCACCGCGGGCGGTATCAAGCGTGCCGGCGCGAGTGCTGCTGCCCAGGTTATTATGATGATGGTACCGATCGCGGTATTCGTCATTTCCCAGTCGAACATCATCGAAACGATGGGTTCGTCCGGTATGAAAGATTAAGGAGGCAATTATGAAAAAGTTAATAAGCATTTTCTGCCTTCTTTTCGTGATGGTAACCGTTCTTGCCCTCCCCGTAGGGGCGGCAAGAACCTACCAGACCTACACCTACTCCATCGACGGTTTTGCTCTTCAGTCTCCCGACGCATACACCCCCATCAAGAATATCAACTATATGGATATGGGTCTTGAGAAAGAGCTCGATACCCCTCACGATATCGAAGTTGACGATAAGGACAATGTTTACATTGCCGACACCAACAACAACCGTATCGTTGTTCTCGACCGCTACTACAAATTCATGTTTGAGATCAGCGAGTTCGTTAACGACCAGGGTATCGACGATAAGCTCAACAAGCCCCAGGGCGTGTTCGTAACTGCAGATACTATCTGGGTCTGCGATACCGACCAGAACCGTATCGTAACCTTCGACAGAGAAGGTAACTTCATCAAGATCATCCCCCAGCCTAAGTCCTCTCTCTTCGACGAGGGTGCTGTATATAAGCCGATCGCTATCGCAGTTGACGATTATAACAGACTCTACGTTGTATCCTCGACCACCTATCAGGGTGTTATCGTTATGAGCGCGGACGGCACATTCATCAGATTCGTCGGAGCACAGAAGGTTTCCATCTCTGCTTGGGACAGAATGTGGAGAATGTTCCAGACCGATGAGCAGAGAGAGCTCTCCGCAGCTAACATTTCTACCGAGTTTAACAACATCACCATCGATGATAAGGGCTTTATCTACGTTACAACATCCACCATCAAGGACAGTGACGTAAGCAAGGCTATCAAGAACAAGTCCAAGTCCGGTGACTACGCTCCCGTTAAGATGCTCAACCAGTCCGGTGACGAGGTTATGTCGCGTAACGGCTTCTGGCCTCCCGCAGGTGAGATCGATATGTCGGGTCGAGTATCCGAGGGTGCAACCACAGGCGTATCCAAGATCGTTGACGTTGCAGTCGGTCCCGAAAACACCTGGTCCATCATCGACGAAAAGCGTCAGAAGGTATTTACCTATGACGACAACGGTAACCTCCTCTTCGCTTTCGGCGATAAGGGTTCCCAGCTTGGTAACCTTCAGGGTATTGAAGGTATCACTTATATGAGCGACGGCACGATGCTCATTCTTGACTCGACTGCCGATAACATCACCATTTACGAGCGTACTGAGTACGGAGATATCCTTATCAAGGCTCTCGAAAACCAGAACAACCGTATGTACGACCTTGCAAAGCAGGACTGGGAAGAGATCCTCAAGAGAAACTCCAACTTCGACGCTGCTTACATCGGTATCGGTGACGCTCTTTACCGTAACGGTCAGTATGAGGAAGCACTTCCTTACTACGAGGCTGCTTACGATACCGACGGTTGGTCTGACTCCTACAAGGAGATCAGAAAAGAGTGGATCGCTAAGTACGTTCTTCTCATTCCCGTTCTCGTAGTTGGTATCATCGTTCTCGTAGCCCTCTTCTTCAAGAAGGCTGCAAAGATCAACAAGAGAGCTGCTACCGCAGGCGGCAAGAGAACCTTCACCGAGGAGCTTCTCTACGGCTTCCACCTCATCTTCCATCCCTTCGATGGATTCTGGGACCTCAAGCATGAAAAGAGAGGTTCTCTCAGAGCAGCAATCGTTTACGTTGTTGTAACCGTCCTGGTATTCTTCTATCAGGCTATCGGCTCGGGCTACCTTGTAAATCCCTACGATTCCTACACCACCATCTTCTCCCAGGCACTGAGCGTACTCGTTCCTCTCTTCCTGTGGGTAGTTGCTAACTGGTGTCTTACGACCCTGTTTGACGGTGAAGGCAGCTTCAAGGATATCTTCATTGCATGCGGATATTCGCTGCTTCCTCTCATTCTTCTGGTCGTTCCTTGTACCATTTATACTAACTTCGCGCTCAAGGAAGAGCTCGATATCACCGATCTTCTCGTGACTATCGCGTTCATCTGGACAGTACTTCTGATCTTTGTAGGTATGATGGTAACACACGATTATACCCTGTCAAAGAACTTTATCACATCGCTCGGAACGATCGTAGCAATGGTGTTCATCATGTTCGTTGCGATCCTGTTCACCACCCTTGTTGGTAAGATTGTAAGCTTCATTACCAACATCGTAACCGAGATAAGCTACCGAATGTAACTGACAGGAAAGGAGAAATACAATAATGAAAAGAATATTGGCATTACTTTTGACTGTTATTATGATGTTCGGTACGTTTGCTATCGATCTTTCCGCCGTTGCAGTATCAGATATCCTGATGACCAACGAGGAAGGAAAGCCGATCCCCGGTGAAGTTGACTGGGAATCGACCGTCAAGCAGTATCTCACCCTCCCCTTTGAGTCCGAGCGAGAAAAGCTCGCGACTATGGAGATGATGTATGAAAAGGACGGCTACCAGCTCTGGGCAGATCTGTACACAGGCGAAGTAGCGACCGTTAAGTTGGAATCCGGTCAGATCCTTCTCTCCAACCCCTATGACATCGGTATTGAGACCGATATCAAGAAGGGAACCAGTGAAAATATCAGAAACGAACTCTTCTCGCAGATCATTATCAAGTACACCGATAACGATACCGATAAGACCATGAACAGCTTCGCAGAGGCTGCATGCCGTGGACAGATCAACTTCGAGTATATCAAGAACGGTATCCGTGTTGAGTACAGTATCGGTAGAGAAGAGGCAAGAATGCTCGTTCCTCGTGTAATCGAGAAGAACAGATTCGAGGAAAACATTCTTCAGCCCTTCGCAGACGAGGTCAACAAGATCTCCGAAGAAAACGGCTACAACATCCTTAACTGGAGAGATTACCTTCCTATGGCGAAGCGTAACAACATGATTAGGGATTCTTCCCCCACAGGCAACCCCAAGGACGGTAACAACGAGTGGTTTAAGTTCGTTAAGCTCCTCGCGTTCTACTCCGAAAAGAGCCTGGCAAAGGCAGAGACCGAAAAGGAGCGTCTCTCCATGCAGGCTCTCTACCCCATCTGTAAGAAGATGGATATCTGGGTATGTACCCCCGATATCAGCCGTAACGAGCTTATCACCGTTGAGGGCTATATCAAGACCTACATCCCCTCCTACACCTTCGAACAGCTTGAGTACGACCACCAGCTGACTGAATATACCGGTCAGGATAAGTCGCCCCCTCTCTTCAAGATGGCTCTCGAGTACACTCTTGATGACAAGGGTATGACTGTAAGACTTCCCGCAAACGGTCTCCGTTTCGACGAGTCTCTCTATCAGCTCACTCACGTAAATCTTCTTCCCTATATGGGTGCAGGTGCAAACTATCACCTCAAGGATAAGGAAGACCTTTACACCGGTTACAACTTCTTCCCCGACGGTTCGGGTACTCTCTTCCGTCACGAAGACCTCGTTCAGAAGTCTCAGACAGTTGTTAACGGTAAGGTTTACGGTCAGGACTTTGCTTACAACACCATCACCGGCTCTAACCAGCAGGTAATCCGTTACCCCGTATTCGGTATCGTATCCAACACTCACCGCACCGAAGAGGTTAAGGTTGAGCAGCTCGCTACCGAAGAGGTAGTTGACACCAACGGCAACGTCATTATCGTTGATAAGGACGGTTCGATCGTTGAAGAACACAAGTATGAGGAAGTTGTCGAGGAAGTTCTTGTAGAAGAAGATAAGGGCTTTGTGGCAATCATCGAGGAAGGTGACGCTCTTGCAGAGCTTTCCGACTACCACATGGGTTCCTCCTCTAAGTACAACACCGTACAGATGCTCTTCTACCCCAGACCTAAGGACTCCTACAACCTCGCAAACGCAATCTCCGTTGGTGCAAACGCATCCTGGACTGTTGTTTCCTCCCGTAAGTACGTAGGTAACTACAAGATCCGTTACATTATGCTCACCGACGATCAGATCGCTGAGGAAAAGGGAATCAGCGATTACTACGAGTGCACTTGGATGGGTATGGCTGAGGCATATCGCGATTATCTCTATGATAAGGGCGAACTCGACGCACTCACCAAGGAAGAAGTACAGGAAGACATTCCTATGTACATCGAGACATTCGGTACTCTCGAGACCCTCGAGAAGATCATGTCCATCCCTGTAAACGTAATGACTTCTCTTACATCCTTCGAGAACGTCAAGACTATGTATGATGAGCTCTCCGCAGAGGGCGTAAACAACATCAAGTTCAAGCTTACCGGTTATGCAAACGGCGGTATGTACTCCTCCGTTCCCTACAAGCTTGAATGGGAAAAGTCTGTTGGCGGCGAAAAGGGTTACGAGGACCTCCTTGCTTACTCGGCAGAGAAGGGATTTGAGGTATTCCCCGAGTTCGACTTTGCATATAGCCAGGGCGACCGTATGTTTGACGGCCTCCGCCTCAAGAAGCACATTGTAAGATCGATCAACGATACCTACATGTCCCGCCGTTACTATAGCGCAACACGTCAGACTCACGTTGGACGTTTCGAGCTTGCTATCTCCTCCGCATACTTCAATCACTTCTATGATAAGCTCACATCCAACCTTCTCAAGAATTATGAGGGCAGCGCAGCTCTCGCAGGCATCTCGGTAAGTACCCTTGGTACAGACCTCAACTCCGACTTTGACGAGGATGAGCCTTACAACCGCGATGACGCAAAGAAGCACACTCAGGCACTCTTCTCCAAGATGGATGAAGATTACGATCTCGTAATGACTGACGGTGCAAACGCGTACACTTGGAAGTATGTTGACTACATTCTCAATATGCCTCTCGACTCCAGCCGTTACAACAACTCCGCAAACGCAGTTCCTTTCATTGGTGTAGTTCTCCACGGAAGCGTTGAGTTTGCAGGAACTCCTCTGAACATGGAAGGTAACATCGGTTACAGCATGCTCAAGGCAATCGAAAACGGCGCAGGTCTTTACTTCGTTCTTTGCTATGAAAACTACGAGGAACTCAAGGAAGACTACAACCTCCAGAAGTACTATTCCGTACGTTACGACATTCTTAAGGATGACGTTGTCAAGTATTACACCATCCTCAATGACCTTACTAAGGATCTCCAGCTCTCGAAGATCGTTGGACACCAGTTCCTGATCGGCGAACGTATCCCCGATGCTGATGAAGTACTCGCGGATGAAGAGGCACTTAAGAAGGAAGAGGCACTTGCAGAGGAGCTTGCAGCTGAAGAGGCTCGCAAGGAACTCCAGCAGGCACTTCTCGAGGGTCGTGTATACGCAGCTACCGTTTCCAAGACCGCATATGATGAGATCAACAAGATCTACAATGATATCAGCGGCTACTACAACGGTGCTGTCAACATCAACGAGAAGGGTATCGTTTCTGTAAGAATCGGTATGGATACTCTCGTTAAGGATGCTCTTAAGTATGCAGCTCTCAAGGCTCCTCTTGAGGATTCTCATGCACTTGCAAATGCTTGGAACAGAGCAAACAACTCCTTCTCGAGCCTCGTTCTCACCGGCTCTAACAAGCTTCGCGCAGATCTTATCGCAGCTGACCAGAAGGCACAGACTTCTCTTACCACCGCTATCAACGCGATCGCAGAGAAGGAAGCAGCTCTTGAGCTCGCTATGGAAAATGCAATCAGTGCCAAGGTTGCAGCTATCCCCACTCTCGTATTTGCTTATGAAACTGCACTTGCAGCTCGCGATGCGATCACAGATACCACTTCTGCTGATTACAGCGTAAAGCAGCTTGCGGTTGACAATGCACTTGCAAGCCTCTCCGGTTTTGTAGCTTCTATTGATGATGCACGCGCATACGCAGATGCAATCAGCGCCAAGGAAACTGCTGAAAAGGCTATCAGCCAGTACCTCACCAACCTCAACGGTCTTGCAAAGATGGCGGAAGGTGACTACACCAAGGCACAGACCGATCTCAAGGCTAAGCTTGCAGGTAATGCTGATTTCGATGCAAAGGCAAAGGCAGTTGAAGACAAGAAGTTCTCGCTTTCTACTCTCGAAATCGTTCTTTCCGGCCTTGAAAGAGCTCTCACAACCTATGCTATCTCTTATCCCGACAGCACAGAGCATAAGCTCATCATCACCTACATTGAAGATTACAAGCAGAGAATCGTAGATGCAAAGGCTGATATCAAGGTTGCTCAGGATGAACTTGACGCTCTCTACATTGCAGCAGATGCAAACTTTGCTGATCTTAAGGCAAAGGCAGAGGCAGCTGCAGCAGCAGTTGAGAACTATATGTCCGCTGCAGAGATCGCTGACGAAGTAGCAGCAGTTGCTGCAAGCGAAAAGACCATCGAATCTCTCCGCACCGCTATCGAGGCTTCCGTTAAGGCAGCTTACGAGAAGCTCGCAGCAGATTATCTGGCTCTTGCAAAAGTTGAGGCAGAAAAGACAGCACAGATGGCAGCTATGGAGAAGACCTACTTCTCGAGCTCCGATTATACCAAACTCGTTGCTGAAGTAAACGCTAAGAAGCTTGCTCTCCAGCAGGTTCTTGACGGATACCTCGAGGATGCAACCTACAAGGATTGGTATGAAAAACTTGTTGCTCCCACCGATGCAAAGATCGATGAACTGGTAGCACAGATCAACGGTGCCGATGCTAAGACACAGGTTAAGATCGCAACCGAGATTCTTAACATTATGAATGTTAAGTATCAGAAGGTAACCGTTCCTCAGGTAGTTGAAGGTGTTGAAACCAACGTTCTTCTTGAGGTAGAAAAGGGTAACGACGGTCTTGTAAAGGGCGCAGGTTATATCCTTAACGATTACATCTCCAAGTGGCAGAAGACTTGCAAGAACTCTGATGAGTACAAGGCTGCTGAAACTGCACTCAAGACTGCTGAAACCGCAGTTAACAACTACAAGAACGGAAAGAGCGGCAAGCTCGGTGCCGAGTACACTGCACTTTCCCAGGCTAAGAACGATCTCACCAAGCAGAGAGGTCAGTTCCTGATCGATAACAACGATCTTAAGAATACACTCGCACAGCTCGTAGCTGCAGAGGCAGGCGTTATCACCTCCCAGGCAGCTGCTGATGAGGCTGCAGCAAATCTTGCAGCAGCGAAGGCATTCGAGGGCGTAGACAGCTACGCTAAGGTGCTTGAGGCTTACAATGCCGCAATGGCGTCCAACCCCAACATCCTTATCGAGTATCAGGCAGCTGTTAAGAATTTCAACACCGCATTCAATTATGTAAAGAGCCAGGTCACCAGCATTAACACTCTCTTCAAGTCGTTCAATACTCAGGTTGACACTCTCAACAAGGCACTCAAGAATTCTGACATTGCCAAGGCTTATTACAACTCCGCAGAATTCAAGGGCGTTTACAACGAAGTATTCCTCGGTTCTCTCGAGAACGTTTATAACGATACCGTTAAGAACACCCAGGAAGGCAACGCAGTTGTAGATCTTGCTCTCGCTAAGTTCATCGACACTCTCACACTTGCTAAGACGGTTATCCCCAACACCGATACAGATCTTAAGCTCTCCGCACTCCGTGTTGAGGTTAAGGCTGACGGTTCTCTCGTTCTCCACGAGCCTGAGATCGTTGAAGAGGAGACCGAAGAAGAGACAGAGGAAGAGATTCCCGAGTATGAGTACACCAAGTACACAGACGACAGCGGAAGCATCGTTTACCTTGAGTTTGAAAACGGAACATTCTTCCTTCTCAACTACAACGATTACGCAGTAACCGTTGAGTTTAACGGCACAACCTACACACTTGAAACTTACGGTGGCATCAAGGTCGTTTCCGGCCAGGAGCCCGAAAGCTTCACATTTGCAAAAATTAACTAAAGGAGGCGGAGAAAATGACTAACGAAATGAAACTTAATAACGTTGTCAGCGAGCAGAAGACCAAGGCTCCCAAAAAGCGCCGCAGCGGTGCTTCTCTTGACAGACGTAAAGCTCGCGCAGGTTATTTCTTTGTACTGCCTTTCCTCTTTGGCTTTATCGCCATCTACCTTCCTATGATCTGGGATTCGATCGTATTCAGCTTCTGCCGAGTACAGATCGTTCCCGGTGAGGGACAGATCTCCGAGTTCGTAGGCTTTACGAACTATATGGAAGCTCTCTTCGTCAACCCCGACTTCGTTAAGACCCTTGTAACGGGTATTAAGGAGCTGGCGTTCGACATTCCCGCGATCATCCTGTTCTCGCTCTTCATGGCGGTTCTTCTTAACCAGAAGATGGCAGGTCGTGCAGCGTTCCGTGCGATCCTCTTCGTTCCCGTTATTATTTCCACGGGTCTTATGGAGTCCATCGCGTCGCAGAACATCATCGACGATATGGGTGAAGAGGGTATGGAAAACGGTACCGAAACAAGTACCGCAGCAGAGATCGTATCCGCAATCGATATTCAGGCACTCTTTGCCAACATGAAGGTTGGTACCGAGCTTGTTGAATACGTTGCTACAATGATCAACAACATTTATGATATCGTAAACCGTTCGGGCGTACAGATGCTTATCTTCCTTGCAGGTCTTCAGTCGATCTCTCCCGCGATCTATGAGTCTTGCTCGATAGACGGTGCAACCGGTTGGGAAACCTTCTGGAAGATCACCTTCCCGATGATAAGCCCGATGATCCTGGTTAACGCGGTTTACACGATCATCGACTCGTTCACTACAGACCAGAATACGGTTATGGTATTTATCGATAGAGTTTATACTCAGGCAAGCGGCGGTAAGGAAATTTCCTCTGCAATGTCCTGGATGTACTTCATGATCGTAATTCTCATAGTAGCTGCGGTAGCAGGTATCGCATCTGCATTCGTATTCTATCAGAAGAAGGACTAAGGAAAGGAGGATATTTCAATGAACGCACAACAGACAAGTGCTCCTCAGATCACTAAGGAGACCAAAAATAAGATCAGAGTTGAATTTGAGCGTACCCCGCTTAAGGAAAGACTCAAGGCGAAGTTCATCAATATGGCTTTCGTCGGCGGTGTGATTTGGTATATCGTCCGCTTCGTACTGCTTCTCGGTATTGCTTATATCGTACTTTATCCCTTCTTCACACAGATCGCAGGTTCCTTCATGGGTAAAAATGACTTTGTTGACGTAACGGTCATGCTTATCCCCAAGGAATTCTCAATCGACATGTATAAGTTCATTCTTCTTGAGAATGAATACTTCACGGCATTCGGAAATACACTTCTCCTTGCCGGATCGACCGCGCTTATCCAGACCTTCGTTTGCTGTCTTGTAGCATACGGACTTGCAAAGTTCAAGTTCAAGGGTGCAAACCTTGTGTTTATGGCAGTTATCTTCACGATGGTCGTTCCTCACCAGACTATTCAGTACTCGATGTTTATGAACTTCCGTTATTTCGATATCTTCGGAATCATCAAGTTCCTCTCGGGTAATGCAACGGTCGGCGAGATCGGATTCCTCAACGATATTCTTGCGAATATCAACATCTTCGGAGCTGAGCCCACCAGCAAGGTTCTTCAGGCAGTAGTTGAGGACGGCGCATTCAACCTTAACAACTCGTATTGGCCTCTCATCATCCTCTCCCTCACCGGACTTGGATTTAAGAACGGTCTTTACGTATTCATGCTTCGTCAGTTCTTCATGGGCGTTCCGAACGAGCTTGAAGAGTCGGCATACATCGACGGTTCGGGTACAGGCCGTACCTTCCTGCAGATCATTCTGCCTCTGTCGGTGCCGATGATGATCACCGTATTCCTCTTCGCCTTCTCCTGGCAGTGGACCGATGACTTCTACACCACGCTCTTCTTCACGACCAACAAGACGGTGCTCATGCCCGACGTTGTAGACATTCCCTCGTCGCTTGAGACAGACTATCCCGGTCAGAATCTCTACTACTCGGCAATCAGAAACACCTGCGGATTGCTCATCATCCTTCCGCTGGTTATCATGTACCTCTTCTGCCAGAACTTCCTGGTACAGGGTATTGAGCGTTCCGGACTTACCGCAGATTAATCGAAGCTATTCAACACACTTATTTCCTATCATTGCGGAAGCGATCGTTGTATCGCTTCCGCAGAGGAAAGAATCGTCTTGCGTAAGATCTTACGCAAGACGATTTTTACATATAAGGAGATCGTATTATGCTTAAAAGATTTTTAGCGATCATTCTCTGTTCTTCAATTATGTTTGGGCTTATTGGATGCACTCCATCGGTTCTGCCGGAAGAGTCATCCGATAACCTATCAAATGAAGAACGACCAGAGACATCTCCGGCAACAACAGCAGAGGAAACTACAGCAACAATTCCCGAACAAACCGCGGAGGAAACAACAGTGCCTGATGACAAAAAAGACGGAAGCGTGCTTGCTTTCAGTTCAAGCACAGCTCCCGCGTCACTCCCAAACAATAATTCAAAAATAGTGGGCGAGTTCATCGCTGATTTTGAGGATCCCGACAACTATTTTCAGGGCGAAGAGAGAGGTGGCAAACTCGTATGCGCTCTCAATAATGATAAAACCCCCAAGCTTTTCGGAAATCAATATTGCTCAAAGGCTTTGATCGAGGTAGGTTCTTCAGGAACACAGGGATTGAATCTATATGCCAAACCCGGTCAAAATCTTTCGATGCGTTCTCATTTTCACATCAAAAACCGCCCCGATATGAGAAATTACAGCGGTATTATGCTTTATGTTGATACCACACGTGTTCAATGGCCGAATTCGGCGTATATTTCCGATCCGAACGACACAAAGAAGCATACCGCCGTCAGCATCAATATTATTCTCTCAAAGTCCGCGGATAACTCGCTGACATCGGAGAACTATCTTGATGACGTGCAAAGTTTTTTCTCTTACTATAACAAGACGGTCAGAACCATCGAGGCGTATTATTACGATTCCGCCTCTGCTCAATGGGTAAAAACATCGAACGCCTTTGCTTCCAAGCATGTTATTCTCGTGCCCGATGAATTTGCAGGATACGTTTACGTTCCTTTTGATGCTTATTATCATAATCAAAATACTTCCACACCTATGTTTGAGTATATGGATCAGGGATATGCCTACCCCGCAAGGCTCGGCGTTTATACCGGCGGATACGATAACGATGAGCCCGCAAGCGTATTTATTACCGTTGACGACATAGCTCTTGTGCGCGCCGAGGATGATAAACCTTGGGAAAAATACGAAGAGGAAGAGAAGGAAGAAGTGGTTCGTGTTGAAGGAAACGGCGCGACCGCGACTGTCACCTTTATCCTGAACAACAAGGCGAAGGATAAGGTCAGCTACGAATATTCTGTTGGCAAGACGATATATAAGTCGGATATCCCCAAGACGGCAAACGAGGGCAATAACGTGTTCAACTGCTGGACAAGCGATGAACGCGGACTTATTCCTTGCGATCCGCAGGGCTATACCGTGACGGGGGACGTTACGTTCTATGGCTATTGGTTTGACAACACCGCGTCTTATGCAACGTCTGCGACCGAGATTGAAAACCGCGATGGTGGAATTTACAATCTGCCCAAAGGCAAGGTGATATTCTACGGCGCTTCGAATTTCACAAGATGGACAACGCTCGAAAAGGATATGGCCCCCGAGCTTGATGCGCTCAATCACGGCATAGGCGGCGCAACCGACGCTTCGCTTCTCGAGCATCTTGACAGACTTGTTCTGCGTTATGAACCCAAAGCGGTAGTAATTCAATGCAGTAACAATGACGTCCACAAGTACACGGATGCTCAGTGCAAGCAGACGAAGGAAGAGCTTTATAACCGCATTCGCGAAGCGCTTCCGAATACAGTAATAATCTTTATCTCGCACATGCCTCTGCCCGCAAGAACCCAGTATTGGCAGAGTTCAACAAGGCTTCAGAATCTTAACGTTTGGGTGAAAGATTTTTGCGAAGCACGCGAGAAATGCGAATATATTGACGTTTTTGATGATATTCTCGAAATAGCTAACGTATATCTTTCGGGAAATACGTCCGCATATTTTAACGACGCCTCGCATTTTAATGCTGCAGGACAATTGCATTTTTGCAAAGCGATGAAGTCGAAGATCATAAATATTGTAGCATCAAACTAAAACGAAAGATCCTCTGTACCGATCGGTACAGAGGATCTTTTTTTATATAAAATTACTTGAGCATACCTGCGAGTGTGGTTTCTGCTGCTGCGAGAGCATCAGCGATGAGGGATGCATCACGTCCGCCTGCCATAGCGTTGTCGGGACGTCCGCCGCCCTTACCGCCGGTAACAGCGGCAACCGCGGAAACGATCTTGCCTGCGTGCGCGCCTGCCTTGACAGCATCGGCACCGCAAACGGTGATGAAGTTGAGCTTACCGTCGGTTGCAACAGCAAGAACTGCAACAACGTCGGAGCGGCTTGCCTTGATCTCGTCTGCGAGGGAACGTGCAACCTCGATAGCCATACCGTCGAAGCGAGCGGTGCAGAGGTTTACGCTTCCGACAGCCTTTGCGCCCGAAAGGAGCGAATCAAGCTTGGTAGCTGCGAGTTTCTGGTTGAGCGACTCGATCTCGCGCTTTGCTGCTGCAAGCTCTGCTGCGGTAGCAGCAGCCTTCTTTGCAACGTCAGCGGGATTGGGAGCCTTGAGCTCGCGAGCGGTATCAGCTATAAGGGTGTCTTTTTCGGATATAAGCTTGAGAACGCCGAGTCCGGTTACAGCCTCGATACGTCTTACGCCTGCCGCAACGGAGGTTTCGGATGTGATCTTGAAAAGACCGATCTCTCCGGTGTTTGCGCAGTGAGTTCCTCCGCAAAGCTCGGTGGAGAAGTTGCCCATCTTGACCATACGAACTGTCTTACCGTACTTTTCGCCGAAGAGTGCCATAGCGCCTTCCTTCTTTGCGGTCTCAATGTCGGTCTCCTTGGTAACGATGGGGGAAGCGAGAAGAATATGAGCGTTTACAAGAGCTTCAACCTTTTCGATCTCGTCACTTGTGAGAGCCTGGAAGTGTGAGAAGTCGAAACGGCAGACCTTTTCGCTGACATAAGAACCTGCCTGCTCAACGTGCTCGCCGAGAACGGTACGGAGTGCCGCCTGGAGGAGATGAGCTGCAGAGTGGTTGCGCTTGATGGCAGCACGGCGCATTTCCTCGATCGATGCAGTAACGGTGTCCCCAACGCTGAATACGCCGTTAACGACAGTGCAAAGGTGGAGGTAGATACCGTCAGACTTCTTGGTGTCGGTCACGCTGATAAGCTTGCCCTCGGCATAGATAGTACCCTTATCACCGATCTGTCCGCCGCCTTCGCCGTAGAAGGGTGTGGTGTTAAGAATGAGAGTGCAATCGCCCTCGCTGACAGAATCAACAAGCTCGCCGTCAGCCATGATAGCGACGATCTTTGCCTCACAGCAGCAATCGGTGTAGCCGGCGAATTCGGTTGCGGGAATATTTTCAAGAAGAGACTTGGAGGAAGAGTCCCAACCGCCAATGTTTGCACGAGCCTCTCGTGCGCGCTTCTTCTGCTGGGTCATAAGAAGCTGGAAGGTCTCTTCGTCGATCGCAAGGTGGCTTTCCTCTGCGATCTCACGAGTGAGGTCGATGGGGAATCCGAAAGTATCGTAAAGCTTGAATACCTCTTCGCCCGAGATCATGCCGGAGTTCTCGGCGAGAGCATTGCGAACAAGGTTTGAAAGGATCGAAAGACCCGCGTCGATTGTTGCGTCAAAACGCTCTTCCTCGATTGAGAGGACTTTCTTGATGTAGTCAGCTCTTGCGGAAAGCTCGGGATATGCGCCACAGCTTTCGCCGATAGCGACTTCAACTACGTCAACAAGGAAGGGATGGTTGATTCCGAGTAGCTTACCGTGACGGCAAGCGCGACGGATGATCCTGCGGAGGACGTATCCGCGTCCCTCGTTGGAGGGGATAACGGTATCGGAGATCATAAACATTGCGCTGCGGACGTGGTCGGTGATAACGCGGATGGAGATGTCATCCTTTTTGTCGTCGCCGTACTTCTTGCCGGAGATAGCGCAGACCTTGCCGATAACCTTCTGAATGGTGTCAACCTCGAACATGTTGTCAACGCCCTGCATTACGCAAGCAAGACGCTCAAGACCCATACCGGTGTCGATGTTCTTCTGTGCGAGCTCGGTGTAGTTGCCGTGACCGTCGTTGTTGAACTGGGAGAATACGTTGTTCCAGATCTCCATATAGCGGTCGCATTCGCAGCCGGGCTTGCAGTCGGGCGAGCCGCAGCCGTACTTTTCGCCGCGGTCGAAGTAGATCTCGGAGCAAGGACCGCAGGGACCCGAGCCGTGCTCCCAGAAGTTGTCAGCCTTGCCGAGGCGAACGATGTGCTCCTCGGGAACGCCGATCTTGTCGCGCCAGATGTGGAAAGCCTCGTCGTCCTGCTCGTAAATGGAGGGCCAGAGGAGATCGGAAGGGATCTCGAGAGTTACGGTGAGGAACTCCCAAGCCCATTCGATAGCCTGCTCCTTGAAGTAGTCGCCAAAGGAGAAGTTACCGAGCATTTCAAAGAATGTGCCGTGACGTGCGGTGTGGCCGACGCGCTCAAGGTCGGGGGTACGAATGCACTTCTGGCAGGTAGTTACACGATTGCGGGGAGGCTCTTCTTCGCCGGTGAAGAACTTCTTCATAGGTGCCATACCCGAGTTGATAAGAAGGAGAGATTTGTCGTTATGAGGGATAAGGGGGTAGGACGGCAGACGGAGGTGACCCTTGGATTCAAAGAAAGCAAGGTACTTCTCGCGAATGTCGTTAAGGGATGTCCATTGCATGACTGTATATATCCTTTCGAAAAATAAATTACTACATAGATATTTTATTATATCATAATAAGAAGTAAAAGTCAATAAAAAGGTATAAAAAATAAGAAAAAACGCACCCAAACGGTGCGTTTTTATCATTTTTATTATCTTCTGCGCTTGATCTTCTCAATTATCTCGTCGGTGTCACAACTTGTGGTATCAGCGGGGATTCGGATGTGCGAGCCGTCCTCGGGGCTGATGATGAGATATTGAACAGTCTTTTTGCCCTCGGGAGCTTCGATCGTGACTTCCTCGAGCGAGGTGGGCGTGCCGATGGGAAGGGTATAGCTTCTTTCCTTCACCTGCGGTGCAGAGTCCGAGTTCGCACAAAAGTCGATCTCTGTCTGCTTGAGTGTGAAGCTGTCGCGCCCGAAATCGAATTCGGAAATGCAGTAAACGCTCGAGCGAAGCTTGCGGTCTTTGCCGAGTTTGACGTAGCCGCGCTCGCCGTCAAAGAGCTTGAGATGATTGACAGATTTCGGAGTGAGTGAATTCTTTTCGATGAATTCGCGGATGTGGGCATCGTAGGCATCGTCCTTTACTTTCTTGCTTGTCAGGATTATGTATGCGAGAATGCAGCTTCCGCCAATGTAAAGACCTATTCCCGCATACCACCAATAATAAGTCAGCCAGCCGACTAAGCATACGATCATTCCGATAGCTCCGCCCGCGAAAAGCACACTCTCAAGCTTGTCGCGGTTCTTTTGCGTGAAATATCTCGTTGCGGTATTAAGTTTTATTTTTGCCATATTGCTTCTCCTTGCTTTTTCTTAATTATAGCACAAATCGTTGCTGATATTGAAAATTGGGATAAAACGTGTATTTTTTGGTATAATCGATCGATCTGCATTAATTATACCAAAATATGAGCGAAAGTCAATAACCGCGTAGTTGAGCTCATATAACGCCGAAGTTGTATTTTCGCCCTTCACTATATAAGTGTCGGAAAATGGGAAAAGGTTTGGTAGAAAAATGAAAATTCGTAATATTTTTTTGATTTGACGAATAAATTTTAATATCAGACAAGCACGGGAGGGCAAATAGATGAGTGACATACCCGAATTTGTAAGATTTGCTCTGCCCGAGCGCGTGAGGAAGGACATTGAGGATGCTGCCTTGAAGCAGAAAAGGGTGGAGGAGATCAGACTGCATTGCGGTCGCCGTACAACACTGACCTCGGCGGGCAGGAATATACCAACATCCGCAGTTCTGACAAGGCAGGAGATCGACCGCACCCTCACGCGGCTTTGCGAGGGATCGGTCTATGCCTTCCGTGATACGATTGCAGAGGGATACATCGGCCTGCGCGGAGGCGTGCGCGTTGGTGTTTGCGGACGAGCAGCTTTGTCGGGAGGTAAGATCTGCGGAGTTTATGATATTGATACATTAGTCATTCGCATTCCGCATCCGTCGCCGCCTCTTGGTAGTGAGATCGCGGAACTTATCAGAAAGAACGAATTTACGGGCGGAGTTCTGATATATTCGCCACCCGGCGTTGGCAAGAGCACTCTATTGCGTTCGCTTGCCAAAATACTTGCCTCGGGTGAGCGGGCTGTGCGAGTTAGCGTGATAGATACCCGCGGTGAGCTTGGATACTCACTCGGAGACGCGAATCTTTGTATTGATATGCTTTCGGGGTATCCCAAGCATATCGGAATTTCGATAGCCGCGCGCACGCTTTCGCCGCAGGTCATAATCTGCGACGAGATCGGAAGCCGTGCAGAAGCGGATGCAATATGCGAGGCGCAGGGATGCGGCGTGCCTCTGATTGCCACGGCGCACGCTTCGAGCGTCCGTGAGCTTCTGGGCAGAAGCGGCATGGGAATGCTTCATAAATCGGGGTGCTTTTCCGCTTATATAGGCATCCGAAGGAGCGGGGAATTCGGGCTTTCATATGACATTTGCAAAAGGGAGGATGCCGATCATGTTTCCCTTTGAATTGGTATTGAAGGCGGCGGGAGCAGTTTTGCTCTTTGTATCAACGGGGGTATGGACAGCGAAAAATAAGCGCGTTGGCAAAGAAAGACTCCGCCGTTTGCGCGGGCAGATCGCTTTAGTCGGATTTGTTCGCGAAAGGATAGAGCGATACCTTTTGCCGATCTCGCAGATAATAAGCGAGTGCGACGAAGCGATTGCTGAGGCGGTCGTTATCGGGTGCGAAGAGGGTGAATATCTGGATATCGAAGGTCTGCGCGCGCTGTTGCGGACGGGATGCTATTATGCTGACGGCGGACGGGCGTTTGATATGTTCCTTTCCTCGCTCGGCTCATCCTATCGCGAGGACGAGCTTGCGGGTTGTGACGCTTGCATCAAGGAGCTTTCCGCGATCTATGAAAAACTTTCGCGGGAGATACCAAAGGACGAAAAAAGCCGTGCGGTGCTGACGTTTTGCCTCGCGGCGGCGATAGTTATCATTTTACTTTAGGGGGACGTCATAGTGGATATAACCTTGGTGTTAAAGGTGCTTGGACTTGGAATGCTGATAGCTGTCTCGGGGCAGATACTTTCAAAAACGGGCAGGGACGAGCAGGTCATATGGCTGACGATAGCGGGCATCGTGTCGGTGCTTCTGATGCTTATCAAGGAGATCGCAGGCTTACTCACCGCTCTGCGCTCGCTATTTGGGATCTGATGAGGTTTGATACATATAAGCTCTGCGGCGTGGCGATCCTTTGCGCAGTTGCGGTGTTCCTTTTGCGCCATATAAAAAAGGAGTTCGAGGTGCCGCTGACGATTGCGGGAAGCTTGCTTTTGACGGTTGCCGCGTTCGGGATCGGTAAGCCTATCTTTGAATACATTTCCGAACTGATGTCATCCTCGCCCGTGATCGGCGAAGCGGCGGGGGTATTGATCCGCGTCATCGGCATTGCGGTCATCACGAGGATCTCTGCCGATATGTGCCGCGAAATGGGAGCGGCGAATATTGCTTCGTCGCTTGAAACTGTTGCGAAATTCGAGATAATTCTCTTGAGCCTTCCGCTTGTTTCAACGGTCCTTGAAAGCGTGAGAGCATTGTTTTCGGAGGCGGGACTTTGAAGAGGATGGCTGTCTTTCTCGCCGCGTTGTTGTTTTTTATTTTGCCGATCTCAGCGGAGGAAACTCTGCCCGAGGAATATTTTGATTTTTCATCTTCGCTTCCCGAGGACGTCGCCTCTCAGCTTCCCGAAGGCTTCTTTTCGGGGGATATTTCCGAGCTTTCGGATTCGCTTTTTGACGTGACTTCACCAAAATACATAATTGGTGTGATCTTTGATACCCTCAGCGGCGGTCTCGGCGGGGCGTTTTCTCTTTTTGCTTTGCTTGTAGCGATGCTCGCGCTCGCCTCGCTTCTGTCTGCATTTATCGAGGGGATTATTTCGGGTGAACTGAAAAACGCAGTAAACTATGCAATATCAATATGCATTTCGGGCGCTGTCGTAGGCTTGCAGGTCGGCAGGATCGGCGCGGTGAGCGAGTTTTTCAAAAGGCTCATCATTCTGATGAATTCGCTGATACCGATAATGGGCGCGCTTTATTTATCGGGCGGAAATACAATGGGCGCGGCACTTGCAAGCTCGTCGCTGCTTGTGCAGATAAACCTGATCGAGCTTGCGGTCAGCTCGATAGTGATTCCCGCCGTATCCGCTTGCCTTGCGCTCACCCTTGCGGATTCGCTCGTCCCCGGTGAGTCGCGACTTTCGGGAATATCCGGCTCTATCAAGCGCACACTTGCATTTATATTTGGACTTTGTTCGACTTTGCTGATGGCGACGCTTTCGGCGCAGAGCATACTTGCCTCGGCAAGCGACAGCGCGGGAGCACGCGCGGTCAAATTCCTTGCGGGAAATATGATTCCCGTGGTCGGCTCAACAGTGGGCGACACTCTGCGCACGTTGGCGGCGTCTGTGAAACTGATGCGGAGCACGGTCGGTGTGGCGGGCATTGTTGCCTTGGCTCTTTTGCTTTTGCCGACGATAATCGAGCTCTTTTTGACAAGATTTGTTTTTAACACAGCGGCAGCCGTCGGAGAATTGCTCGGGTGCAAAAGCGCGGTCAGATTATACCGCGAGATCGCCTCGCTTTACGGCTATATTATCGCCGCGGCGGCGCTTTCTTCACTGCTTTGCGTTTTTGCGCTGACATTATTCTCTATCGGACAAGTTGCCATCGGGGGTGGATGATGAGTTTAGGAAGCTATTTTTTGGGGATCGTGGCGTTTTCGGTCGTTATTAATCTCATCGGAATGCTCTATCCGAGCGACAAAAGCGGTGTGCGGCAAACGCTTGATATTTGCCTCTCGCTTTGCTTACTTTGCGCTGTGATAGCACCGATCGGTGGAATGGTGGCACGGGCGAAAGAAGACATTTCATTCGATGATTTTGAGCTTCCCGAGGTCAACGTTGAGGCGGGAAAAAATATAATAACCTTACTTGCCAATGAAAGCGAGAAGGAGATAGAAGATAAGTTTTTTGATCTTCTTTCTGCAGAATTCGGCGAGGAAGATATGGAGATAGACGCTGACGTCGCGGCAAGTGAGGACGGCGTGGTGATAGAATGTGTGAAGGTCTATCTTTATGGCGGCGGACTATTGATAGATCCGCGCGACGTGTCGGCGGCGGTGGCGAGGTATACCGACGCGGAATGTCGCGTTATTGAAGGGAGAAGATGATATGCTTAAAGAAAAAACGAAATACAGCACAATATTTGCCCTGATCGGCGCAGCCGTTGGGATACTTCTCCTGTTGTGGGGAAGTTTTGGATTTGGGCAAAAGGAAGAAAAGGCGGCATCGAGTTCGGATGAGATAGAGGCGTATTCCGCATATCTCGAAGAACAGGCGGTGCGGCTTTGTGAGAGCGTCCGAGGCGTTTCGAACGTGACGGTCGCGCTGACTCTCGAGGGGTCTTTTGAACAAGTCTATGCCGCTGACCGAAGCACTACTGCGGGCGGGAATACTTATGAATACGTCAAGCTCGGCAACGGCTCGTCGGCACAGCTTTGCGCGGTGAGCGTGATGGCACCCAAGGTCTCGGGCATCGGGGTGACTTGCCGCGGTGGAAACAACGAATCTGTGCGCGCAGAGCTTACCTCACTTTTATCCGCGGCATTTGGCGTGGGAGCCAATAAAATTTATATCACCGAGGCGGAATAATTCGCGCCGATATGCAATATGATGTATTGCACACAAAAAACATATTCACGGAGGAAAAACCATGAACAAGGAAGAATTTGCAGAGAAGATGAAGGACTTTTTCGCGCGGCTGGGCAAGCGCAATCTCATTATCATTACAAGCGTTTTGGCTGTTGCGATAATTGCGGCAACAAGCTGGGCACTCTTTCCCGCATCGACCGATGAAGATCTGCCCTCGGGCGCAGGAGAGGGAGAGGACACCCTTGAAGCCGACGCACTGGGGGAGACCGACAGCTATTTTGCGGCATCTCAGCTGAGCAGACAGAGAGCAAGAGATGAGGCAATGGAAGTGCTCCAGAGTGTCATCGAGGACGAAAACTCGGGCGAGGAAGCAAAGGCGACCGCTCTTGCCGACATTGCCAAGATGGCGGAGGATATGGAAGCTGAGGCGAACGTTGAAACTCTTGTGATGTCAAAGGGCTTTGCGCAGTGCGTTGCAGTCATCTCTGAGAATGGCATCAGCGTTGTCGTTGACGTGCCGGATACCGCGCTTACTCCCGCGCAGATCGCGCAGATCAACACCATCGTCTACGAGCAGACGGGAATCACTCCCGATAAGACTGTAATTATCGAAAAGTGAGCGCATTGAAATTTTTCGCGGCTTCGAATACAGAGGCGGGATTTGTTTCATATTTTGCAGAAAACTTTCGCCGCCGAGCAGACAGATCTTACATAATCAAGGGCGGACCCGGAACGGGCAAGTCGCGGCTTATGCGCGAGATGGGCGAGGCTTGGGAAAAGGCGGGCGCGAAAGTTGAATACTACTATTGCTCGTCCGACCCGCTTTCTCTTGACGGTCTTTACGTCGATCAATCGGGCGAAGGCATTGCCGTTATGGACGGCACGGCGCCGCACTCGGAGGATATAGTCAACGCGGGTGTGGTTGACAATATCATTGATCTCGGCAGATTCTGGAATGCAAAAATTCTTCGCTCAAGAAGAAAGGATATTTCAGCCTTAGGCGAAGAAAAGAAGCGCGCATACGCGGCGGCATACCGCGCGCTTGCGGCTTACGGCTCGACCACGCGGGCGGCGGATGCGCTTGCGGAGAGCTGTGCCGACAAGCAGGCGATAGAGGAAGAGGCGGCAAAGATCGCTTTGAATCTGAAAAAAGAGCGTATGCTCCCTTCGCCGACCTCTGCGATCGGAATGCGTGGAGCGGTTGCCTTTGACAGTTTCCGCGAGTCTGCGGGGCTTACGCTCAGTATTTCTGATTGCCGCGGATACGGGCTGTCGTATCTGTATTTCGATGCTCTCGTCCGCACCGTAGGCTCTTGCCGAGTCGCACCTCATCCAATACTGAAGGGCAGATATTCGGGCATCCTATCGGGAGATGTTGCGGTGGTAGAAGCGGCAATTACCGATAGGGGAGAGAAGGTCATCGACATTTCGGATTTCGTTGACCGATCACTTTATCTTTCGGTTAAAAACCGCGCGGAACGCCTACGTGCGGCGGCTGATACGATGCTCGAGGAAGCAAAGGAATCGTTCCGCGAGGCGGGTGCGGCGCACATGAAGATCGAGGAGATCTTTGCTACGGCAATGAATTTCTCGGAAAAAGAAGCCTATTCCGCCGAACTTTGCTCGAAAATTGCCTCGGGGGACTTGTAAGTTCGGAAAAATTATGATAAAATAATACCGACGTCCAATATGGACGTCGGTATTATTCTATATGTAAATAGATTAAAGAGCGTTAACGATAGCTTCGGTGTCGCGGCAGATAACGAGCTCCTCGTCGGTGGGGATAACGTAAACTGCAACCTTGGAGTCGTCGGTAGAGATCTTGACGATGTTGGGCTGACGGAGAGTAACGTCGTTGACTTCCTTGTTGATCTTGATTCCGAAGTATTCCATATCCTCGCAAACGATCTCACGGAGGCGGGGGTTGTTCTCGCCGAGACCTGCGGTGAATACAACGGCGTCAAGGCCGTTCATAATAGCGGTGTAGGAGCCGATGAACTTCTTGATCTGGTAAACGAGCATCTCGTGAGCGAGAATTGCGCGTGGGTTGCCCTCGGCCTCAGCCTTAGTGACATCACGGTCGTCACTGGAAACACCGGAAATACCAAGGAGACCGGACTTCTTGTTGAAGAGTGTGTCGAGCTCACTTGGAGAGAGGTTCTCTTTCTCAGCGATGAATGTAACAACAGATGGATCAAGTGTACCTGTACGTGTACCCATCATGAAACCATCAAGTGGAGTAAGGCCCATAGATGTGTCGATAACCTTGCCATCCTTGATAGCTGTGATGGAAGAACCGTGGAAACCGTAACGTCTTACCTGATACTTCTCATAGTACTCATAAGGAACTGCAAACATATAAGCCTTTGGTGGCATTGTGGAATGGAAGGATGTATCGAAAACAACAACCTCAGGAACATTATCACCGAAGACAGAG
>JAZQJB010000070.1:0-14079 GCA_045541375.1 Eubacteriales bacterium
AAGAGGGTCGCGATCTTCTTGCCGTGGCAAGCGGTCGCATACTTCGCGGGATTCGCGATTATATCGTCGGCGGTGTCAAGAAGTGCGCCGACTTCCTCTTTGCTGAGGTCAAAAACATTGATCAGGCTTCTCATTTTGCACCGTTTACCTTAAGATAATTCTTAATTCTCTCAACGTTTTCAGCGTTCTTTTCGTCAGCCTCGAGGTACTCGATGATGTCGTAAACGTCGACGATCGAGTATACGGGGAAGCCGAACTGCTCCTCGATCTCCTGCATTGCGCCCTTCTCGCCCTGGCCCTTTTCCTTGCGGTCGACCATGATGAAAGTAGCGGCAACCTTTACGCCCTCGAGGCTCGAGAGGATCTCCATGCTCTCGCGGATAGCGGTGCCTGCGGTGATGACGTCCTCGATGATGACGATCTCTTCACCGGGCTGGGGAACGTAACCTACGAAAACGCCGCCCTCGCCGTGGTCCTTGACTTCCTTACGGTTAAAGAAGAAGGGGACGTTGAGTCCGTTCTTCGACAGCGCGACCGCTGCGGAGACCGAGAGCGAGATGCCCTTGTACGCGGGACCGTAAAGAACAGCCTTCTTTGCGCCGAGCTTCTCGAAATACGCCTTAGCATAGAACTCGCCGAGCTTAGCGATGTCGTCGCCGGTCTTGATCATACCCGCGTTAATGAAATAAGGGATCTTGCGTCCGCTCTTTGCGGTGAAATCGCCGAACTTAAGAACTCCGGCAGATTCGAGGAATTTGATGAATTCTATCTTGTAAGCTTCCATTTTGAATTTTGTTTCTCCTTCTGAATTTTGTTGGGCATAACAGTGCAGAGTGCAGAATGCAGAGTGCAGAGTTATGGTAGCTTTTCGCCGGGGGCGAAAAGCATTTTTATTTTATGGTTTGTGCGAACATTGGCGCACTTGGCGCCACCCCTCATCCGTCACGCTTGCGCGTGCCACCTTCTCCCAAGGTCCGGGAGAAGGCTGACTTATAATTCAGCTGTGTTTCCTTAATATCGTTAAGCGTTTTAACTGTAAAAATGCTATTTATCAGTTAAATAAACCTAAAAACAGTTGTGCGATTTTTGATCCATTTAGCTATTAACTTAACCACTATAGCCTATGTTCGCACTTTCTATATTAGCCTTCCCCCGGATCTTGGGGGAAGGTGTCAGCCCTTTGGGCTGACGGATGAGGGGTGGCGCCAAGAATGCTTTGTTAGCACTTGTCAACTATTATTTATTCGGAAAATTTTCGCCAAGGCGAAAATTCACCTTAACTTTACACTTTCCACTTTACACTTTTCACTACGTCAGTCACAAAACTCCGCCACGCAACGTCTGTACGCTGCAACGGGATCCTCTGCCGCCGTAATCGGGCGTCCGACAACGATGTAATCCGAGCCGATCTCCTTTGCTGCAGCGGGGGTCATGACTCTCTTCTGATCGCCGACGTCGCCGTCTGCAAAACGGACGCCGGGGGTTACGGTGACAAAATCCTTGCCGCAGGTCTCGTGAACCTTGCCTGCCTCGAGGGGGGAGCAAACTACGCCGTCAAGGCCCGATCTCTTTGCGACGGATGCATAGTGCATAACGACACGGTCGATGGGCTCGTTGATGAGAAGGTCTTCCTTCATCGTCTCCTCGTCGGTGGAGGTGAGCTGGGTTACGGCGATGAGCATCGGGCGGGTGCCGTCCTCGCGGGTCAGACCCTCGATTGCGGCTTCCATCATTCTGCCGGTGCCTGCAGCGTGGAGGTTGGTCATATCAACGTCGAGGCGAGAGAGAACAGCCATCGACTTCTTTACTGTGTTGGGGATGTCGTGGAGCTTGAGGTCAAGGAAGATCTTGTGGCCGCGGCGCTTGATCTCGCGGACGATCTCGGGACCCTCGGCATAGTAAAGCTCCATACCGATCTTCACGAAGGGCTTTCTTTCCTCGCCCTCGAACTTGTCAAGGAAGGAAAATACCTTCTCTTTCGAGTCAAAATCACATGCGATAATTACGTCTTTTCCCATTTTTTATCTCCTTAAAATTTAATTACTCATATAATTTAATTACATTTTCTGCGCCTTATCCGTTGTGCGGTGCAGACTCCGCCACCCCTCATTCGTCACGCTCCCGCGTGCCACCTTCTCCCAAGGTCCGGGAGAAGGCTGGGGGATAGTGCTATACGCTTATTTGTTCAACGAATACAGTTAAATATTATAATTCAGTTGGTCAAAGAGGAATATTTTATTTGTATCGCTTCGCGATAATATACCATTGAAAATGTTTTTATTGATCGTTTTTTAACAAATCAAAGAGATGCATAAAAAATATCATATCAAGCAGTTAACCTTTTTAATAAGATATTCCTCTTTGACCAACAAAGAATTATATCCCAAACGATGACCGCTGAAACGCGAAGAATCGCGAACCCACCCATTTAGCCTTCTCCCGGATCTTGGGAGAAGGTGGCACGCGGGAGCGTGACGAATGAGGGGTGGCGGAGTCTGTACTGCATAAACGACAAGCGTACAACTTTTATTATTCTTTGAAGAAGATTTTTGCTCCTTCGCTCATTTTTCTTGATACTATTGAGCAAAGGGTGACAGAGCACAATACTTCCCTACAGTCGGGAAATATTGACTCTGTCCAAAAATCCGAAGCGGAGCTTCGTATTTTTGAAGCACGGAGGCAAAAGCTGAAGCTTTTGCATTGAAATGAGGCTCCGCCTCATACTCCGCGAACTTTTGAAAAAGTTCGATCAAAACTTTCCCGCTGTTTTATTTAGTATTTCTTATTTTACCGCGCCGATGATGTCGGAGAGGTTCTCGATACCGTACTTCGCCATTACGCGGGGGAGGTCGGCGATTATGTCGCGGCAGGCGTAGGGGTTGACGAGGTTAGCGGCGCCGACCTCGACTGCGGTTGCGCCCGCGAGCATCATTTCGATGACGTTCTCGGCTGACGATACGCCGCCCATACCGACAACGGGGATATTCACCGCATTTGCGACCTGATACACCATTCTGACCGCCACGGGGAAGATCGCGGGACCCGAGAAGCCGCCCATCTTGTTGGCGATCACGGGGCGCTTGGTTCGAAGGTCGATCCGCATTCCGAGCAGGGTGTTGATCAGGCTGATGCCGTCCGCGCCAGCCTCCTCGCAAGCCTTTGCGATCGAAACGATGTCGGTCACGTTGGGCGAGAGCTTGATGATGATGGGCTTATTCGTCACCTTACGAACCGCGCGGGTGACTTCTGCCGCCGCCTCGGGCTGGGTTCCGAAGGACATTCCGCCTCCGTGGACGTTCGGGCAGCTTACGTTGACCTCAAACCAGCCGATCTCGTCGACCGAATCGAGTTTTTCAACGGTATAGGCATAATCCTCGACCGAAAAGCCGCTGACGTTTGCCATTACTTTTTTATTAAATACACGATAAAGCTTCGGAAGCTCCTCGGAAATGACCTTTTCGACGCCGGGGTTCTGCAGACCGACGGCGTTTATCATGCCCTCGGTGCACTCCGCGATCCTCGGAGTGGGGTTGCCGAAGCGGGGATCCTTTGTTGTTCCCTTGAAAGAGAAGGTGCCGAGGACGTTGATGTCATAAAGCTCGGCGAACTCATAGCCGAATCCGAAAGTTCCGCTTGCGGGGATGACGGGGTTGTCAAGCTCGATCCCGCAAAGATTCACGTTCATTTTTCCCACAGTATTTCCTCCTTCTCAAGGATCGGGCCGTCCTTGCAGATCCTCTTGTAGCCCGTGACTGTCTTGCAGGAGCATCCCATGCACGCGCCGAAGCCGCAGCCCATGCGCTCCTCAAAGCTGTACTGACCCTTTGCCTCGGTTGCTCTGTAAAGAGCCTTGAGCATCGGCTCGGGTCCGCAGGTGCAAATGTAATCATAATCGATCGCCTCAAGCGCGTTCGTTACAAATCCCTTGACGCCGACGCTGCCGTCAACGGTCGTGACGGTGACTTTGAGTCCGAGTTCCTCGAAGAATTCGACGCCGAAGATCTCATCCGCGGTGTTGAAGCCGACGACGATCTCGGGTTTCTTACCCGCCGCGATCAGCTTCTTTGCGAGGTAGTAAAGAGGGGGAACGCCAACGCCGCCGCCCACGAGAAGGGGCTTTTTGCCGACCTTTTCAAGATCGTAGCCGTTGCCGAGACCCGTAAGTACGTCGAGCTCGGTGCCGACGGGGAGGGTGGTCATCTTTTCGGTACCCTTGCCGACTACCTTATATATAATGGAAAGCATTCCGTCCTCGCAGTCGAAAACCGAGATCGGGCGGCGAAGATAGAGCCCGTCGAGCTGAATATTCACGAACTGACCCGCCGCCGTGATCGCAGACGTGTCCCCCGCCATACGCATCAGCCAAACAAGATCGGTCAGCGGGCGGTTTTCGGTTATTTTGAAGATTGATTGTTTCATTTTAGTTTCCCTATAGAGGCAAAGCCCCGTTATGTATTTTATTCTGTCAAATGAATAATGAATGATGAATAATGAAGTCGCTTCGCTAATGAATAATGGAGGAATATTTTCTCGCGTTGCTCGAAAATCAATCAAATTTGCGCTTGCGCAAATTTTTACCATAATTCTTCATTATTCATTATTCATTTTTCATTATTCATTCATTAATTCGCATTCGGGGCGGACAAAAACTATCCGCCCCTTTGGCTGTTATTTTACGAATCGATTGTAGAAATAGTCAGAGTAGTCTCCTCGAGGACGTCAAGGAGGACTCTTACGGTGTCGAGGGAGGTCATGATGGTGACGTTGTTCTCGGTTGCGTAGCGGCGGATGAGGGCGCCGTCGCTTGCCGAGCCGACCGAGTCGATATCGCGGGTGTTGATTACGTACGCGATGTGACCCTGCGCGAGTGCGCGTGCGATCTCGTCGGTATCCTCCTCGAGCTTCTTCATAACGTGGGTACGGATGCCGTTTTCCTTGAGGAATTTAGCCGTTCCGGCGGTTGCCTCGATGTTGAAGCCGAGGTTATAGAAGCGGCGGATGAGAGGAAGTGCCTCCTCCTTATCCTTATCCGCGATGGTCGCGAATACGGTGCCGTAATTCTGCATCTTGATGCCCGAAGCCTGAAGAGCCTTATAAAGTGCGCGGTAGAACTTGTCGTCGTAGCCGATCGCCTCGCCCGTCGACTTCATCTCGGGGGAGAGATATGCATCGAGTCCGCGGAGCTTGTTGAAGGAGAATACGGGAACCTTGACGTACCAACGCTTCTTCTCCTCGGGATAGATGTCGAAGATGCCCTGCTCCTTGAGCGACTTACCGAGAATTACCTCGGTTGCGATGTCAGCAAGGCTGTAACCTGTTGCCTTGGAAAGGAACGGTACGGTACGCGAGGAACGGGGGTTGACCTCGATGATGTATACGTCGTCGTGCTCGTCAACGATGAACTGGATGTTGTAAAGTCCGACGATTCCGATGCCGAGACCGAGCTTCTTTGCATACTGCAGGATGATGCCCTTGACCTTATCCGAGATCGAGAAGGGCGGGTAAACGCTGATCGAGTCGCCCGAGTGAACGCCGGTGCGCTCAACGAGCTCCATAATGCCGGGAACGAAGACGTTTCTGCCGTCGCAGATGGCGTCGACCTCGACCTCCTTACCGCTGATGTACTTGTCAACGAGTACGGGCTTGTCCTCGTCGATCTCAACCGCGGTCTTGAGGTAGGTCTTCAGCTGCTCCTCGTTTCCGACGATCTGCATAGCTCTACCGCCGAGAACGAAGGAGGGACGAACGAGAACGGGATATCCGATCTCTGCCGCTGCTGCAAGGCCGTCCTCGATCTTGGTGACTGCCTTACCCTTTGCGCGGGGGATGTTGAGTTCATTAAGAAGATTTTCGAACGCGTTTCTGTCCTCGGCGCGGTCGATTGCGGCGCAATCGGTGCCGATGATCTTGACTCCTCTGTCAAAGAGGGGCTGTGCGAGGTTGATCGCGGTCTGTCCGCCGAGCGATGCGATAACGCCCTCGGGCTTCTCGAACTCGATGATATTCATAACGTCCTCGGGGGTCAGAGGCTCGAAATAGAGCTTGTCCGCCGTGGTGTAGTCTGTCGAAACGGTCTCGGGGTTGTTGTTGATGATGATAGCCTCGTAGCCCGCCTTCTTGATGGTCATGACCGCGTGAACGGTGGAGTAGTCGAACTCTACACCCTGGCCGATTCTGATCGGACCCGCGCCGAGAACGACGATCTTCTTCTTATCGGTGAGGATCGAGGTGTTCTCGCCTGTGTAAGAGGAGTAGAAATAAGGGATATACGCGCCCGTGTGGCAGGTATCGACCATGCGGAATACGGGGAAGAGATTCTTCTCCTTGCGGAAGTTGAAGACGTCGATCTCGGTGCACTTCCACATTCTTGCAACGTACTTATCCGAGAAGCCCATCTTCTTTGCCGCTGTGAGCGTTTCAAGCTCGAAGGGATGAGCCTTGAGGGTCTCCTCCATATCGACGATGTTCTTGACCGCCTCGAGGAAGTAGGGAGTGATCTGAGTAATTTCGTGGACCTTCTCGACGGTGATGCCGCGCGCGAGCAGCTCGGCGATCGCGAAGATGTTGTCGTCGCGGAAGGTGCTGATATATTCGAGAATTTCCTCGTTCGACATATTGTCGAACTTGGGATGATAAACGTGGTTTACGCCGACCTCGAGCGAGCGCATACCCTTGAGCAGGCATTCCTCGAGGTTCGAGCCGATGCCCATGACCTCGCCCGTTGCCTTCATCTGAGTTCCGAGCTGATTTGACGCCGTTGTGAACTTATCGAAGGGGAAGCGGGGGAGCTTGGCGATGACGTAGTCAAGTCTGGGCTCGAATGCCGCGTTGGTGTTTGCGATCTTGATCTCCTCAAGCGACATACCGACCGCGATCTTTGCGGTAACGCGCGCGATGGGGTAACCCGAAGCCTTGGATGCGAGTGCCGAAGAACGGGAAACTCTGGGGTTGACCTCGATGAGGTAGTATTCGCTGGAGTGAGGATTGAGCGCGAACTGAACGTTGCAGCCGCCCTCGATCTTGAGCTCCTTGATCAGCTTGATAGCCGAATCGTTGAGCATCTTCATATCGTGATCCGAGAGGGTCATAATGGGAGCGACAACGAGCGAGTCGCCGGTGTGAACGCCGACGGGGTCGATGTTTTCCATGCCGCAGATGGTGATGGCGTGGTCGGTCGAGTCGCGCATGACCTCAAACTCGATCTCCTTATAGCCCTTGACGCTCTTTTCGATAAGAACCTGATGCACGGGAGAAAGACGGAACGCATTTGTACCGATCTCGATAAGCTCTGCCTCGTTGTAAGCAAATCCGCCGCCCGTGCCGCCGAGGGTGAACGCGGGACGGAGAACTACGGGGTAGCCGATGCGCTCTGCCGCAGCCTTTGCCTCTTCGAGATTATATGTGATCTCGGAGGGGATTACGGGCTCGCCGATCGACTGGCAAAGCTCCTTGAAGAGCTCGCGGTCCTCTGCCCTCTCGATGGACTCGCTGGATGTACCGAGAAGCTCAACGCGGCACTCCTTGAGAATGCCCTTCTGCTCGAGCTGCATGGCAAGGTTAAGACCCGTCTGACCGCCGATACCGGGAAGGATCGCGTCGGGACGCTCGTAGCGCAGGATCTTTGCGATATATTCAAGTGTAAGCGGCTCCATGTATACCTTGTCCGCAATGGTGGTATCGGTCATGATAGTCGCGGGGTTGGAGTTTACGAGAACGACCTCATATCCCTCCTCCTTGAGCGCCAGACACGCCTGCGTGCCCGCATAGTCAAACTCCGCCGCCTGACCGATAACGATAGGTCCCGAGCCGATGATAAGGATCTTCTTCAAATCTGTTCTTTTTGCCATGTTTCTTTCTCCTGTATTTTAATCATAAATTATAATCTAAATTAAAGCCGCTTGATACAAGAATGTTTTGTATCAATTTCAAATCCGTTTTTGCGATAGAAATTCAAGGTACTTTCCCTGTTTGAACCTGTTTCAAGCGAAATCTTATAACATTTTAAATCATTTGCAACTTCGGTAGCCTTGTCAAGCAATGCCGATGCATAGCCCTTGCGGCGGTATGCACTATGTGTCACGACATTTTCAATAATTGCAAACGGGCGAATATTGTGTGTCAAATTTTCAATTATCGCCATTTGAACCGATGAAACTATAACACCGTCTTCTTCGGCTACCAATAGATACATGTTGTTATCGTTTTCAAATTTTTCGATCATTTTTGACCATAATTCCATATTCTGTTCTTCTTTGGGCGGATAATGTGTTAAATGTTCGAAATATAAAGTTTTGAGTTGATCTGCATCGGAAGCTCTGGCTTTTCTGATGATCATTTTTTCTCCTAAATAATAAATTCTTAAACGAAATTACGAGATATAAATTACATTTACAATCAAAACAAACTCACGCTGTCATTCTGAGCGAAGCGGCAGGCACATAATTATTAATGTAGGAGACACCTATGTGATATTTTATTGTTTCATATTGGTAAAATGCACAGCCAATTATATAGTTGGCCCGCTTCGCGAGATCCTTCGACTCCGCCTACGGCTTCGCTCAGGATGACAGCGTAATGCAATTATTGCTGTTGCATTTTTTGCTCGTAAAAGCTTTTATATTCTCGCATCAAATCCTTTAACTCGGGATTTTTTGTAGCTATCAGAGCGTCTTTCTTTGCCCTGTTCCATCCCTTTAACTGCTTTTCACGCTTGATCGCGTAATTTACATCCTTATATTTTTCATAGTAAACAAGAATATCTACGTTGTATTCGGAAGTAAAGCCATCATTTTTCTTTGCTTGATGCTGTCTGACTCTTGTTAATAGATCGTTAGTTATACCGATATATAGTACTGTTCGGTGAAAATTTGTCAAAATGTAAACATAAAATTCTTTTTCTTTCATCTTACAAAATACTCTTTCATTTCACATAGATTTTGTTTACTTCAGACTTGTTAGTTGGCCCGGCTTCGCCGAGGTCCTTCGACTCCGCTACGCTCCGCTCAGGATGACAGCGTAATGTAATTTTTGCTGTTAATTTTGATTGCGGCTCGTATTTTCGTTTTGTTTGATATTGTTTTTATCCTTGATTTTATTTAGTACATATTCCTTCATTGGCCCGGCTTCGCCGAGGTCCTTCGTCTCCGCTACGCTCCGCTCAGGATGACAGCGTAATGTAATTTTTGCTGTTAATTTTGCTTGCGGCTCGTAAGTTCGTTTTAAGCTATAAATGTACGAAATTTCATTACGAGGTACAAATTATATTTTTTAATCCCAATAATATTACGCTGTCATCCTGAGCGGAGCGTAGCGGAGTCGAAGGACCTCGGCGAAGCCGGGCCAACTTTATCTCTTGCTGTGAATTATATCAAGAAAAACCGCCTCAACTATCAATTTCCCCAAACAACCTTCCCATCGCAAACCGTCAGCAGATTCTTACCGATCAACCTCTCACCGAGGATGGGCGTTGCCTTGCCCTGCGACTGGATGAAGTTTTCGTCAACCGTGATCTCTGCGGAGAGATCCCAAGCGCTGAAGGACTTGCCGAGCGGAAGTCCGAAACGCTTTCTCGGGTTGGTGGAAAGACAATCTATGAGCTTTTCAAGCGGGATGATGCCCGTTTTGACGAGCTTGGTATACATCCACGGGAATGCGAAATCGAGTCCTACTATACCGAAAGAGCTCTTTTCCAGACCGCGGCTCTTCTCTTCCGCGGAGTGGGGCGCGTGGTCGGTGGCGATCATTTCGAGGGTGCCGTCGAGGATGCCCTCGATCAGAGCCTCGCGGTCGGATGCCGCGCGCAAGGGGGGATTCATCTTGAATCTGCCTTCCTCGCGGAGGTCGCCGTCATCCATTATAAGGTAATGCGGTCCGGTTTCGCCCGAAACGTCGAGGCCGCTCTTTTTAGCTTCACGAAGGAGCGCGACGCTCTCCTTTGCCGAAATGTGGCAGATGTGATAGGAGCATCCCGTCTTCGCGACGAGCTCAAGATCGCGCGCGATCTGCGCGTATTCGCTCTCGGAGCAGATTCCGCGGTGACCGTGTGAGCGTGCATACTCGCCGTCGTGGATGTAGCCGCCGTGAAGGAGCGAATTGACCTCGCAATGCGCGACGATGATCTTGCCGAGCGACTTTGCGGTCTTCATAGCCTCTTCCATCATCGCGTCGCTCTGCACTCCGCGTCCGTCATCCGAAAAGCCGGCGACATCGGGCGCCATTCCCGCAAGATCGGCAAGTTTTTCGCCCATTTCTCCAACGGTGATCGCACCGTAGGGGATGACCTCGACAGAAGCATCCTTCTTTATCATATCAAGCTGCAGTGCGAGATTTTCGCGGCTGTCGGGAACGGGATTCAGATTCGGCATGGTGCAGACGGTGGTGTAACCGCCGTGCGCCGCTGCGCGAGAGCCGCTCTTTATCGTTTCTTTATAAGAAAAACCCGGCTCGCGGAAATGCACATGCACGTCACAAAAGCCGGGAAAAACAACAATATCACTATTATCGGAAAATTCGGAAACAGCAAGACAACCGTCGACCAGAGAAGGATCAACGGAACCCATGAATTTTACCTTACCGAAATACTTCATCAGTCTGCCTCCATATTTATCGCATTATATCTTACTATCTTAATATTATATCGTATTTTTTACTTTTAGTCAAGAGGAAAATCAAAGTTTTTTGCGTCTTTTGCCGAATTGTCACATTACACATAGAAAGGGCAAAAAAACGCGCAAAATTTCTCTGTCGAAATTTACGATTAATTTTTATTTTTTCTTGACTTTGCACGTCTATTATAGTATAATTAAATATATATTTTTTCATTTTATCAGTGAGGTAAAAAATGAAGTACAAAGTCGGTATCGTTATGGGAAGCGACAGCGATCTTCCCGTTATCGAAAAAGCTACGAATACCCTCAGTGCGCTCGGAATCGAATTCGAAGTGCACGTTTATTCCGCGCACCGAACCCCCGACGAGGCGGCGCAGTATGCTCAGTCCGCACAGGAAAGAGGAATAGGTGTGCTTATTGCGGCTGCGGGAATGGCAGCTCACCTTGCGGGCGCAATAGCTGCGCGCACCACCCTGCCCGTTATCGGGATCCCCTGCAAATCATCTAACTTAGGCGGCATTGAAGCCCTGTTATCCACCGTACAGATGCCCGGCGGCATACCTGTAGCTACGGTTGCGATAGACGGAGGAGTCAATGCCGCTTTGCTTGCCGCACAGATCCTCGCGCTCTCCGACGAAGAGCTTGACAAGAAGCTGAAAGCTCACCGTCAGGCGCAGTATGAAGGAGTAATTGCGAAGGATAAAGCGATAGCAGAAAGATTTAATTGAGCGGAACGCAAGTGAAAAGTGTAAAGTGAACAGTGACAAGTTTCGGTAACTTTTTTCGCTGTGCTCAAAAAGTTTTTATTAAAAATTAAAATTTTCGAGCCGCAGGCGAGAAAATTCTCCATAACTTTACACTTTCCACTTTTCACTTTCCACTTATCATCCCCATTTCACCACTATAAAACAAATTTCAAAACATAAAGGGAGAAACAAAAAATGGCAAACAATCTCGTTTACACAGGCAAAACCAAGGACGTATTCGCACTCGAAAACGGCAACTACCTTCTCAAGTTCAAGGATGACTGCACCGGTAAGGACGGCGTTTTTGATCCCGGAGAGAACTCCGTAGGACTCACCATCGAGGGTGTCGGCGACGTCAACCTTCGCATGTCCATCTATTACTTCGAAAAGATCAACGCCGCAGGCATCAAGACTCATTATATCTCCGCTGACCTCGCAAACACCACCATGGAAGTTGTTCCCGTCAAGCCCTTCGGCAAGGGACTCGAGGTCATCTGCCGCAACAAGGCTGTCGGCAGCTTCCTCCGCCGCTACTCCGACTACATCGAAGAGGGCGCAGACCTTCCCTCCTACGTCGAGATGACCTTCAAGAACGACGCAAAGGGCGACCCGCTCGTAACCAAGGAAGGACTCGTTGTTCTCGGCGTTATGTCCGACAAGCAGTATGACGATATGGCTGATATGACCCGCAAGATCACTAAGATCATCGCTGACGATCTTGCAGAGCGCGGACTCGTTCTTTATGACATCAAGTTCGAGTACGGCTACAATGCAGACGGCGAGGTCATCCTCATCGACGAGATCGCATCGGGCAATATGCGCGTTTACAAGGACGGCGAGTATATCGATCCCATGACCCTCTCGAAGCTCTTCTTCGCATAAGCGAGGCATAGATGGGCGGATTTTTCGGGTGTGCAAAGCGCTCGGAGGCTATCTCGGACGTATTCTTCGGCACCGATTACCATTCACATCTCGGTACTCGGTGCGGAGGAATCGCCTCTTACAACCCCGAGGTCGGTCTGCAAAGACAGATCCACAGCATTGCAAACTCACCCTTCAGAACCAAATTTGAAAATATCTTTGAGGAGGTAGCGGGAAACAGCGCGATCGGCTGTATCAGCGACTCGGACCCCCAGCCCCTTCTCATTCGCTCGAATCTCGGCACATACGCGATCTGCACGGTCGCAATGATCAACAACTCGGATGAGCTTCTCGCCGAGGTAATGTCGAATTCGGGCCATATAAATGCTATGACCGGCGGTGCGGTCAACTCGACCGAGCTTATCGCCGCCATCATCAACACCAAGCCCTCCTTTGCCGAGGGCATCAAGTACGCGCAGAGCCGCATTGACGGCTCGGCGACCATCCTCATCCTCACCGACGGGGGCAAGATCATCGCCGCGCGCGACCGCCTTGGCAGACTGCCCGTTGAGCTCGGTGTCTGCGAGGACGGCTACTGCGTCGCCTTCGAGGACTTTGCCTACAAGAAGCTCGGCTACTCCGACCTTCGCGAGCTCGGTCCCGGCGAGATTGTCGAGATCACCGCGGACGGCGTCAGCGTGCTTGCCGAGGCAGGCAAGGAGATGAAGATCTGCGCCTTCCTTTGGTCATACTACGGCTATCCGACCTCGGATTACGAGAACGTGAACGTCGAGTGTATGCGCTGCCGCAACGGCTCGATCATGGCAAAGCGCGAGGTCGCCGAGGGCAAGACGGAGGGCATCGACTACGTCTGCGGAGTCCCCGATTCGGGCACGCCCCACGCGATAGGCTACGCAAACGAGAGCCACATTCCCTTCGCGCGCCCCTTCATCAAGTACACTCCCACCTGGCCGAGATCCTTCACCACCCCCTCGCAGGTCAACCGTAACAAGGTCGCAAAAATGAAGCTGATCCCCGTCAGCGAGCTGATCACGGGCAAGAATCTGCTCTTCGTTGACGACTCGATCGTTCGCGGAACACAGCTTCGCGAGACGGTTGAGTTCCTTTATGACAACGGCGCGGCATCGGTCCATATGAGAAGCGCCTGCCCGCCCATCATGTACGGCTGCAAGTACCTGCACTTCTCCCCCTCCACAAGCGACAACGACCTGATCGCGCGCCGCATCATCCTCGAGCTTGAGGGCGAAGAAGGATTTGATCACATCGACGAATACTCCGACGGCTCGACCGAACGCGGCAGAGCACTCCGCGAAACGCTTTCGAAGAAGCTCAACTTCGCCTCCCTCGACTTCCAGACCCTCGACGGCATCGTCGAGTCGATCGGCATCGACCGCGATAAGCTCTGCACCTATTGCTGGAACGGCAGGGGGTAAATGCAAAATGCAGAATGCAAAATGCAAAATTAAGCATATAATTTTGCTTTGTATTTCTGAATTTTGTATTGTTTTTACTACTTATCTATTGCAAAACACGGATTTGCAAACAACCAAATATAATTTCAAATTCATTTTGCATTTTGCATTTTGCATTTTGCATTAGAAAGGAAACTTTATCATTATGCTTCACTCTAATTCAAAATCCGACAGCTACGCAGCGGCAGGCGTTGACATCACCGCCGGCTATCGCGCTGTCGAGCTTATGAAAAAACATATCGCACGCACCAAAAATGAGGGCTGTCTTGACGACGTCGGCGGCTTCGGCGGCTGCTTCGGTCTGCCCGTGGCAGGTATGGAAGAGCCCGTGCTCGTTTCCGGCACCGACGGCTGCGGCACCAAGGTCAAGCT
>JAZQJB010000071.1:0-6161 GCA_045541375.1 Eubacteriales bacterium
ACGCACCACCCTTGATGTAATTCGTGATAAAATGAAGTTGCGCGCTCTCCTTTCACCGCTTCCGCGGTCCCCCTTCCTCCCGGAGGAAGGCTGATTGATAGGTGCAAACTCCTTCGGATATTCAGCGAATATTGTTTAAGCTTAATCCTTCAACAGCAAAAAGGAATATTTTATTGAAAAAGCTTGCAAGAACTCTGTTACGAGTGCAAATTGATTCAAATAAAATATTCCTTTTTTGTATGCAAAATTATTAATTTGAGCAAGATTCGCTGCACAAACAATGAAGGTTGCACGCACCATTTAGCCTTCCTCCGGGAGGAAGGGGGACCGCGGAAGCGGTGAAAGGAGCCCGCGAAACTTCATTTTTTCGCGAATTTCACCAAATACGATTACAATTATTACTATTTTTATTGCCGTTCGAAAAAATCTTTTGTTTTTTAATGCGGCAGCTACTCGTTGTTAAAACCAAAATTCCGTTTTAATTGCATCCGTATTGTCCTCGGAGTACTCGATCTCTTCGGAGAGGATTCGGGCGCGGTCGAGGATGGTTGATTTTGTGGCGATCGAGGAGAGCAGGCGTTCGCAGAAGAGGGAGAAGCCGAGGGCGGCGCGGAATTCTTCTGCGTTTTCCGCCGCAGAGGCGTGGCGGTAGATGAAGTATGCAAGCGCGCGCTCGAGCTCGGGTTCGATCTCGGGGGATGTTTCCGTCTTTGACGAATAGCCCGAAAACAGCTCGCGGTGGCGCTCGTCAAGGTATTCGAGGTCGGAGATCAGATCTTTCCACTCTTCGTCCGAAAGTTTTTCGGGCGCGGTGTCGTATTTTTCTGCGATTGCGCGGAGTCTTTCGGCGTAGGGGATGTTTCGGTCGGAAAGGATCTCATAAACCTTTTCGCGCTCGGTGACGGCGTCGAAATCGGTGTAAATTTCGCCGTCTTCCTCGCCGATCTCGATCATTTCGGCGTAATCATCGGATGAAAGCAGGATCCTGCAGGCTTCCTCGCAGGAAATTCCGAGCCCAACCTCACGTCCGCGCGCGGTGGAATTGTAAAAGCGCGGGTGTTCGCGGCAGATGTCGCAAAGATAGTCCTCGCCGAGCTCGCGGATGATGCGGCAAAGTCCGTGTTCATCGAGATGCGGGCAATGGTCGTCCTCGCGGAGGGCAAAATGCGGAGGGTTGCCGCAGATGCTCTTTTTGATCTCTTCGCCGTAGCCGCCGCGGAGGGCGGAATATTTGCGCCTTGCCGCATCGTCGACGTCGATCTCCCAGCCGATGCAGCAGCTATGCTTGCAACGGTCGGCGATGCAGGCGAAATCAAGATAATATTTCGGTGCGCGGAGCGTCATATTTTATCCAAGCAGAATGTCAAGGGTCAGCATCACGCAGAAGCCGATGAGCAGAGAATACGTCGCGGCGCGCTCGCTGCCGTGTGCGTGGGTTTCGATGATCATTTCGTCGCTGACGACGTAAAGCATCGTTCCGCCCGCAAATGCAAGCGCGAAGGGGAGCACCGCCTGCGCAAGGCTGACGGCGAGATAGCCGACCAGAGTGCCGATAACCTCGACCACTCCGGTCACGGCGGCGATGAGGAAGGTGCGGCTCGGCTTGATTCCCGCCGAGAGCATCGGCGCGATGATGATCATACCCTCGGGGATATTCTGAAGCGCGATGCCGAGGGCGATGAGGATGCCGTCGGTAACGTTATCCGTACCGAATCCGACGCCCGCCGCGATTCCCTCGGGGAAATTGTGGATCGCGATCGCCATCACGAAAAGCAGGATCTTGTGGACCTTGCCGCTGTTTTCCGAATTTTTCACGTTTTCGGGGTCGATTCCGGAAAGCTTGTGAAGGTGGGGGACAAGCTTATCGAGCGCGTTGACGGTAAAGGCGCCGAGGAAGATGCCGATGATGGTGATGGGCAGACCCTTTGCGCCGCCTCCGCCGTATTCGATCGAGGGAATAATAAGTCCAAGCACCGCTGCCGCAAGCATTATGCCCGCCGCGAAGGACATCATTATGTCGCCCATGCGGTGTGAAATTTTTTTGAAAACAAAGCCGAGCACCGCGCCGAACAAGGTTGCCCCGCCGACGCCGAGAGCTGTCAAAAGTACTTCTGTCATAGTTTCTCCTTCCGGATCCCGCCCACGCGGGATCTGTTTTCTTCAATGATATAATATTATACCACAATTTGCCGTGTAAGGCAATGTTTTGGGAGAATTTTCGGGAATAATATTGAAAAATAGTGACTTTGATGATCGTGCAGTACAGACTTTGCTCTCCTCATTCACCGCTCCTCGCGGTGAATGAGGAGAACACCGTCTGAACTGCATAAATGACAAGCGCACATATTTAAGCCATCAAAATTATACAACCCAAAGTTGTAAAATCCGCCCACAAATAAACTTTGCGGTTCTTGATTTTATAACATAAATTTGCTATAATATAGTCAAGATAAGCGCTTATCAATCTGAAAAGGTGGATTGAAATTATGGAAATCAATTTGAAAGAAAAACTACGTTCATTAAGACAGCAGAAAAATATTACTCAAGAAACTCTTGCAAATCATCTTGGAATAACTCCGCAGTCTGTCGGCAAGTGGGAGCGCGGCGAGGGCTTTCCGGATATTACTTTGCTACCCAAAATCGCGTTTTATTTTGACGTGACTGTTGACGAATTGCTTTGCGTGGATCAGGTGAGAGTAGAAGAAGCAATTACAAAATATAAACGGCAAGCCGCAATCTATCAAAATAACGGAGAGAATGAAAAGAATCTCGAATTATGGGAGAAGGCTTACGCCGAACTTCCGAATGATTGCCGTGTGATCGAACAATTGATGTTTGCAATCAATCGGAAGGCTCAATACCCTTGTCCCAAGGACGAAGCCAAGCGCATTATCGCCCTTGGCGAAGAGCTTTTAGAAAGGTCAACCGATGCAAATCAAAGAGAACACGCCGTTCAATATTTATGCTATACATATGATGGCATAGACAATGAAAAAGCTTTATATTACGCCAATATGGGCGGAAGTATGCACACCACGCGAGAGGAGCTAAAGTCCTCAATTCTTGACGGCGAAGAGGGTATCGAGGCGTGCCAAAGTTATATAATGTCCTTGATCCATACCGCCGCGATGACTGCAGTAAATATGATCTCAAAAGCTCATTTTTCGCACGAAGAAACCATTGAGGCATATACTTTTGCAATAGATATTCTCAAACGCTTGTATTCCGACGGCAATGTTGGCTTTTATGCTTTTGATATTTCGTATTATTACCGAAAAATCGCATCTGAATATGCTGAAATGAACAATGCGGAAAACACACTCAAAGCACTTGCTGAAAGCTGCAGATTCGCAATCATCGAAGCCAATCTGAAGGATATGAATTATTCCGCACCGATGGTAAACCGTATGAAACACACAACACGTAGTACATCCCAAAACTATAAAGGTAACGCTTGCAATCTCAGGCTCAAAGCACTCGAGGATAAGAGATTTGACTTCGTGCGAGATGATGAAGTGTTCAAAAAGATAATTGCTGACCTTGAAAAATATGCTGAATAAGTAGAATTAAGCCCCCGATAAGAAATTCCTTATCGGAGGCTTAATTATTTATTCCGCACTCAAATGACGACAACTCTCCAAACGCCGTCAATTTCGTTTATGGTTTGCTTCATGGCTTCGATGTCCTCCTCGGAGGTGCCGGGGGCGAGGGCGAGGAGGGTGCAGGCGTTGTTGCCGCGCGATTTGTTCGAAAGATGCTCGATGTTGACTCCTCTTTCTGCGACCGCGCCCGAGATCTTTGCGATCGAGGCGGGGATATTCGCGTGGAGGACGAGCACGTTTCTGCCCGCGTGGGCGGGGAGGTCGATCGCGGGGAAGTTGACGGAATTGCGGATGTTACCGGTGGTAAGGAACTCGACAAGCTGATTTGCCGCCATGATCGCGCAGTTGTCCTCACTTTCACCCGTGGACGCGCCGAGGTGGGGGATATTTACAATACCCTTGACGCCGAGAGTTTCCTCGGTCGGGAAGTCGGTGACGTAGGACGCGATCTTGCCCTCGGCAATGGCATCCTTGATATCAGCCGCGACGGCGAGGTCGGCGCGGGCGAGGTTGATGATCTTGACGCCATCCTTCATCTTGTCGATGTTTTCCTTGCGGATCATTCCGCGGGTCGCCTCGACGGCGGGGACGTGGAGGGTGATATAATCGCTCTTTTCGAAAATTTCATCGGTGGTGAGCGCGTGTCCGACGGCGCGGGAGATGCGCCAAGCGCCCTCAACGGTCAGGTAGGGGTCGTAGCCGATGACCTTCATGCCGAGGTCGATCGCGGCATTTGCGACAAGCGCGCCGATCGCGCCGAGTCCGATGACGCCGAGCGTCTTTCCGCGAAGCTCACAGCCCGCGAAAGCGGATTTGCCCTTCTCGACCGTCTTTGCGACGTCGGAGGTGAGCGTTTCCGCCCAGTTTGCGCCGCCGATGACGTCACGCGAAGCGAGCATCAGCGCGCAGATGACGAGCTCCTTTACGCCGTTTGCATTCGCGCCGGGAGTGTTGAAAACAACGATTCCCGCCTCGGTGCAGCGGTCGATGGGGATGTTGTTGACACCCGCGCCGCAACGCGCGATGGCAAGCAGCTCGGGTCCCCATTCCATATCGTGCAGAGCCGCCGAGCGCACCATTATAGCCTCGGGAGCCGCCACATCCTCGCCGACAACGTACTCCGCGCGGTCAAAAATATCGGTACCGCACGCGGCGATCTTATTCATTAACTTGATATTTTTCATGATTAACTCCTATTACTTCGGATTCTTCTCTGCGAAATCCTTCATAAACGCGACGAGGGCTTCGACGCCTTCGTAGGGCATTGCGTTGTAGATCGAGGCGCGCATTCCGCCGACTACGCGGTGACCCTTGATGTTCTTGAGTCCCGCTTTTTCAGCCTCGGAGGCGAATTTTTTGTCAAGATCGGCGTCGCCCGTGACAAATGTGACGTTCATCATCGAACGGCAGTCGGGGCGGACGGGGGCGATGTAGTAATCCTGCGAATCGAGGTAATCGTAAAGCAGAGCCGCCTTCTTCGCGTTCATCTCCTTCATCACCTCAAGGCCGCCGAGCGATTCGATCCACTCATAGACCAGACCCGCCATATAGATGGTGTAGCAGGGCGGGGTGTTATACATCGAGCCGTTCTCCGCCATTATATTCCAGTCGAGCATCGAGGGGCACTCGGGGCGAGCCTTGCCGAGGAGATCCTTGCGGACGATGACAAGGGTCATACCCGCGGGAGCCATATTCTTCTGCGCGCCCGCGTAGATGACGCCGAATTTGGTGACGTCGACGGGCTCGGAGATGATGCAGGACGACATATCGGCAACCAGCGGAACGTCGCCCGTGTCGGGGATGTAGTTATATTTCGTGCCGAAAATGGTGTTGTTGTAGCAAATGTGAACGTATGCGGCATCCGGGTTCAGATCCTCGCGCTTGACCTCGGGGATGTAGGAGAAGCCGTCAGCCTTCGAGGTGGCAACAAGACGGACGTCGCCGTACTTCTGCGCCTCGGTGTAAGCCTTGCCCGAAAACTGACCCGAAACGATGTAATCCGCCGTTCCGCCCGCGGGCAGGAGATTGAGAGGTACCGCCGCGAACTGCGTTGACGCGCCGCCCTGAAGGAAGAGCACGGCGTAATTGTCGGGAATGTTCATCAGACGGCGCAGATCAGCCTCAGCCTTCTGGATGATCGGCTCGAAATCCTTTGATCGGTGCGACATCTCGGCGACCGACATACCGCTTTCGCCGTAAGAGATCATCTCGGCAGCGGCGCGCTCAAGCACGGGGAGCGGAAGCATCGAAGGACCTGCGGAAAAGTTGTATACTCTCTTCATGATATTTCTCCTGTTTAACGTAGTAAAATGTTATTGCAGAAATTATACTACAATTATATGCATTTGTCAATACCTTTTTGCAAATTTTTGCAACTTATGAAAGAGTTTTATTGCAAAATTTTGCCCGTTTTCGCCCAAAATGCTCAAAATCGCCCAAAAATGTGAATGACGGAGCGAAAGACGGCTTCATTTTTGGCGTTCTGAAAATTAATTTATTGAGAATATTATAATTGCAATGAGTACGCTTGTCTTTCGTGCAGTACAGACTCCGCCACCC
>JAZQJB010000072.1:0-26721 GCA_045541375.1 Eubacteriales bacterium
CCGCCACTGTTCAGAGGACCGAAGTCCTCGTCACCGTTCGACTTGCATGTGTTAGGCGCGCCGCCAGCGTTCATCCTGAGCCAGGATCAAACTCTCTAAATCATTGTATATAAACGATTCCAAAGAACCGTTCAAATCATAATTCAGAGCTTTTGCTCTTAGCACTAGTACAAATACTAGCTCATTTTTCCTTACGGTTTTACCCGTTTGGATTTACCTTTGAGTTCGTGTTTTCTCAAAATCTTTGACCGACTTCCTCGCACAAACCTTATTTAACAACTCCCGATTTTCATCAAGAGTCAAGCTTGTACTTCTTAGTCTGTTGTTCAATTTTCAATGACCTCGCTTCCGCTCTGCGCGACAGCTTGTATATTATACCACTTTCATCCCACTTTGTCAAGCGTTTTTTCAAAGTTTTTTTGGATTTTTTGATGATTTGTGAAACATTTACAACAAGAAATCTTTGACAAAGCGTTATCGGAGTGCAATTTGCACAACGATCTTTAAGAAACACACCCTCCGAGTGGTTCGAAGGGTGTATTTTGCTTTGAAAATTAGTTTTTGAAATACTCTTCGGGAACAGACCAAGCCATCTGTTTTGCGCCCGCAAGCGAGGGGTGGAGATGGTCGCCGCTATCGTATTCGGGGATCATTTGTTGCGGGTCATCCTCGCGGCGGACTGCGGCTTCGAAGTCAACAACTCCGTCGTGTTCGTCCGTGGTTCTGATCCATTCGTTTGCAGCGAGTCGGATATCTTCTCTGTAGCCGCCGTCATTGAGGCAACGAGGGCAAGGCAGCAGTGTTGCGAAATAGATCTTGAGCCCAAGTTTACGTGCAATAGCAATGTAGGTTCTGTAGCCTTCGATGAGCTCTTCGGGTGTGGGAAGCTCGCTCATAGGGCAGATGGGATTATTTACGCCGGGGTGGATGATGTCATTGATGCCGTGGAGTATGATAACGGATTCCGCGCCGACTGCTGTATCGAGTGTGTGCTCGAATCGTTTGATTCCGGCTTCGCCCCAATGCTTCTTGATGCGGACTTTATATTCGCGTAGAACACGGTTGCCGCCGATTCCGCGGCGGATGATGGCTCTGTTATCGATGCCGAGTTCAGTGAGGCGGCGCGCAAAGCAATCGGGCCAAGGCTGTGCGGTGATCGAATCACCAAACGCTACGATAGAACCGCAATCTTCGCGGGTTAGGTAATCTATAGAATGGATGAGTACATAAGGTCCGCCATCGCCGACTGTGAGCCACGGGATGTCATCGGCACCGGCATAGTCGCCCTGCGAATAATACTTTGTAATGTAGTGACCGCTGTTCCAATGACCGCTGCGGAGCTCGGTTCTTTCCTTTATATAAAAGCTTACGAAATATTCCTCCGCGGGTACGAGTTCAAAATCGGCGGGATCGCTCGTACATTCTGCACCGGGTGCGAGGGTGAAGCCTGACTTTCCGCCAAAGAGGACTTCAACGGTTGTGCCGGGCTTTGCTTCTTTGTTGACGGAACGCTTCGCCACGAAGACTTTATCGACGGTGACCGATTCGGTTCCGTAGAGGTTTGAGAAATGAAGTCTTACCGCGCTTGCGGGCATGGTGGGATAGATCACGTATCTGAACGTGATGTCCTCGATGTAATCCGTGATAGTCTGAGTGGTGGTGTCGATAGCCGTACCCCAACCGCAGACCCATTTAGTGTTAGCCATAGTTTATCTTCCTTTCAAATTAATTCGTATTATCTCTGAAGCCCTTGCCCATGATCTCACTTGTTTTGGTGATGATCATAAAGGCACCGGGATCGATCTCGTAGACTTTTTTGCGAAGTCTGATCGCTTCGGAGCGGCGGCAGACGGTCATCAGGACGGTCTTGTTTTCTCCCGTATACGCGCCGTGCGCCGAAATGACGGTCACGCCGTGTTTTATTTCCTTTAATATGTAATCGTTGATCTCGTCAGGCTTGACGGTGATGATCGTGAAGGATTTGCAAAGGTTGATCGAGTCGATGATATCATCGACGACAAAGACTTTTGCGAACAGACCGAGGAGGGAGAAAAGTCCGGTTTGAGGATCGATGGTTATTCCCTGCTCCCCGAATCTGATGAAGGTCATGGCGGCAATGAGGAAGTCTGTGCACAGAAGCGCGGTGCCGACGTTCATAGAGGTGTACTTCTTCAGAACGAGGGCGACAATGTCTGTTCCGCCGGAGGATGCGCGGCATTTGAAGATTATTGCAGAGCCGACGCCCGTAAGAAGCACGGCATAGACGAGCTCGAGAAGCGGATATGATGTCAACGGTGCCGAAAGCGGGACGAGCGTTTCAAACAACCAGTTTTCAAGCGAGAGCATCAAAGAACAATAGATGGTAAGGATTCCGCACTCCTTGCCGAGCACTATTACACCGACAATAAGTAAGAGGACGTTGATTATCATCATATACACCGACTGGGTCAGTACGGGAAAGATGTTGGCGAGAATTATCGCAACGCCGCTGACGCCGCCGGTCGCAAAACCGTTGGGTGCTTTGAAGAAATAAATTCCTATCGCCATCAAAAGGACGCCGAGGTTCATAAAGAGCCAGGTTTTCAGATTCAGCCTGTTATTTTTTGTCATAGCTTGCCGCCTTTTCTTTAATCGAATTCGCGTATATTATATCATTAAATGGAAGAATAATCAATAGTTTTGCGAAAAAGGTGAGTAATTTGTCTGATTTTCAGCAACAGTTTGCAACAACAAATCAATAATAGAAAAATATTTCAAAAACCTATTGACAAATGAAGAAGTTTGTGGTATAATGTTGATTTGGTACGGGAAAATTCTTTAATCCCGTCTCCTTGGCACAGGAGAGACCTGTGTCCTGACGTCCATAAGGAGGTAAAAATATGGATAACAAAATCACCAATGCGTATGAACTCCTGTTCATCACCGACCTCACCGCAGGCATTGAGGCTGCTGAGGCTGTTGCGAACAAGTTCATCTCCCGCGTCGAGAAGAACGGCGAGATCATCGACGTAACCACTTGGGGTAAGCGCCGTCTTGAGTACCCCATCAACGACAAGAACGAAGGCTTCTACACCATCATCACCTTCCGTGCTCCCGCTGATTATCCCCACGAGCTCGAGAGAAGACTCAACATCGATGAGAACGTAATGCGTAGCCTTATCCTCAAGCTTGATGAAGCTGAGGCTGAAAAGGTTGCACGCCGCGCTGCCGACAAGGCTGCTGCTGCAGCTGCTGCTCCCGCTGAGGTAGTTGCAGAAGAGGCTCCCGTAGCTGAGGAAGCTCCCGCAGAGGAAGCTGCTCCCGCTGACGCTGAGTAATCTCAAAGGCTGACAGCTATGGCAAATCTCAGTCTTAACAAGGTTGTACTCTGCGGTCGACTCACAAGTGACCCTGAGCTCAAGACAACCGCTACTGGCATTTCGGTAGTTTCTTTCACCCTTGCAGTTAACCGCCCCTACCGCACCACCGACGCGAATTCGAATCAGCCTTCCGCAGATTTCATCAGCGTTGTTGCTTGGAGACAGAGAGCTGAATTCATCGCTCGTTACTTCAAGAAGGGTTCTTCCCTTTGCGTTACCGGCTCGATCCAGACCAGAAAGTGGACTGATCAGCAGGGTCAGAACAGATATGCGACCGAAGTTGTCGTAGACGATGCTATGTTCGTCGATTCCCGAAACGAGGGTCCGGCAAGAGACACTGCTCCCGCCGCATCCTATTCTGCCGAGCCCTATGCTACGCCCGGCGCTGCAGAAAGCTTTGACATCATCAAAGACGATGATGATCTTCCTTTCTGATAATCAATTATAATTTATAAGGAGTATTTAATTATGGATAGACAGCCTACCCAGGAGCGCGCACCTCGCGCAGCTCGTCCTGCAAACGCTAACCGTCGCCGCAGAAAGGTTTGCATCTTCTGCGAAGAAAACATCAGCTACATCGATTACAAGGATGCATCCCGCCTCCGCAAGTTCATCAGCGAGCGCGGCAAGATCCTTCCCCGCCGTGTTTCCGGCACCTGCGCTAAGCACCAGAGAGAGCTTCAGACCGCTATCAAGCGCGCTCGTCACGCAGCTCTTCTTCCCTTCGTAGATGATTGATCGAAATAACTGATCTATAAAAATGACCGTCCGAAATTCGGACGGTCGTTTTTTATATAAAGAATCTTTTTTTGAGCGATTCGCGGAGGGGTCTTGCGATGGCGATAACTATAAGCATCATTCCCGCAAGGAAACACGCGATAAGGGGGATGATCGACCAGAAGAAATCGAAGATCATTCGGTCGAGGAAGGTTATGTTCATAAAGAACTCGATAACGACGCACAGCACTCCCACTGCTATAAACGTGCCGCCAGCGATATAGAGTCTGCCGCGGCGGGTGTATCTGAGAAGCGTGACGACCGTGCAAACGAGAAGCGCGACGAAAACGAGTATTGGAAACGCGAAGGTTAGAAACCAATCGCCTTCTGTCTGGAAATTTACGTAAAGCAGGAAGACACCGAGGACACCGAACGATATCGGGCAGAAGATCACGGGATTGGGGCGATAAAACCACGATGGGAGGATGAATATTGAATAGAACAGAATGATTCCTCCGATGGGGTAGCCTGCCCAGGTGAGTCCGTTGCCGAAATATAGGTCGCAGAACAATGTGATGGCTATCGGCATCAGGCAAAGGATGGTCAATATAAAGAGCACTCCTTGCGGGCGCATCTTTTCGCGTCCTTTGACATAGGCGGGGTAAGTTGGCTCCGCCTTATCGCGTACTATATCGGGGTGATAGACCGACGTTCCGCAAAGTGGGCATTTATTTTCGGTGTCAGCAAGCTCAACACCGCATTTTACACAGTACATTTAGTTCTCCTTATCTTTGATTACTTTCAACCTTGACGTGAACGCCAAGTGCGCGAAGCTGTTCGTAGAACGCGAGCTCGAGCTCGGGCTTCTGCACGTTGCGGACGATGCTGATATTCACCTGCCCGCCGTAGGTTATCACGGCGCAGTTATAGGGCGTTTCGGGCAGGGGACCGATGATGAAATCGAATCTTTTGACGTATTCCTTCATCTCTTCGGGCAATGCAACGACACCGAGGTTTGACATATCGAGGCAAGCCTTCTTTTCACCGACTGCGTTATAAACCATCTTCATTGCGATGTTCTTGATGAACAGCGGCATAATACGAAGGATGAAGGCTTTTTCGCTGTTGACGTTTTTGGTCATTCTTGCGGTCATTTCCTTTTTGGTTATGCCGTAACCCATCTGATGGTGGATCGATTTGCATACCTCATCGAACGTCCATTCGCCTAAACGCGGGTCAATTCCGGGGGTGATGTAGAGCGAAAAGTTGCGCAATGTGCGGCTTCCGTAGATCTTGCGAAGGTCCACAGGTAGCAGTATTTTGACGGGCTTTTGCGCACGGCGGGGGAGTTGTCTATCCTGTATTTCAGAGATTGCACAGATAAGAGCGGATGCGAGGAAAGCGGTCACGGTTACGCCGTGGCTTTTTGCTTTTGCGCGCAGCTCGTCGGAATTTATCATAAAGGTGGTCAGATTTATAAATCCGTCCTTTTCGGGGATTCCGGAAAGCCTGTAAGAATTCGGCTCGGAACGGCTTTTTGAAACGTCGCCGCTGTTTTCAAGGAAGCTGTCGACAAGTTCCTCGGGGACGGGTTCTTCATCCCTATCAAGTACACCGTCGGTTGCGGGGACGTCTATTGAATATTTCAGTTCAAGATACTCCGCAAGAAGGGATTTGAGAAATATAAGTCCGCCATTTCCGTCGGTGAGCGCGTGATAGAACTCGACAGCGATGCGGTTATTATAGACCAGAACTCGGAGTGCGCACTTGCGGATATCCTCTATTGGCATATGCATCAGCGGCGAATGCATCTCATCGATGATCTCGGGTGCGCGGGAAAGCTCTTCAAGATAATACCAGAAAGTTCCTCGGCGAAGCTTTGCAGCTATCGAGGGGAAGCGGTGGATAGTGGTGTCAAGTGCCAGGCGGAGAATATCGCGGTTGATGGGCTCGGAAAGAGTTGCCGAAAGGCGGAAGGTGTTGTTCCAATTTCTGCGCTTTGCGGCAGGGTATATCTTTGCGGCATTGTCAAGCTTCATCCAGCGAAGCTTTCTCGGCGCGGGGACTGCGCCGTCGATGAAGCTTTCCATTTCGGCAAAGTCGCCTTTATGCTCCTTGAGGCTGTAGATCGTATAAGCGTGCCACATAGCTTCTCCGACGATCATTTTGCATTCTCTGCCCGTGTGGACGAGCTTTCGCTCAAGAATCTGTGCATCATCGAAAAGCATTTCGTTCGATCCGACAAAGATAAGCGAGGGCGGCATTGCGGAAACGTCCGCAAATATCGGTGAGATCTCAGGATTCTGAGGATCACCGTTTTCTCCGACGTAAGAATCCGCGAAGAATTTGAGTCTGTTATAGGTAAGAGCAATGTCAACGTCGGCTCTCGATTTGATACTGTCGCCCGAAAGAGTCAGATCGACCCAAGGAGATATCGCGATAATACCGGCAGGCACTTCTCTGCCCTGTGAGGCAAGACGAAGGCAAAGGGCGTAGCAAAGTCCACCACCTGCACTCTCGCCGCAGAGAATTATAGATTTAGGAGAAATTCCGCATTCAACCAGGTATTCATAAGAGCGCAGAACATCATCGACAGCAGCGGGATAAGGTGCCTCGGGGGCAAGTCGGTATGCAGGGGCAAAGACTCGCAAGCCGAGATTCTTTGCAAGAGTGGACGCAAAGCCTATTGCAAATTCTATATTTCCGCAGGTGTAGCCTCCGCCGTGAAGGTAGAGGATGACGGTATCGCTCTTTCGCGCTTCGGGATGGACCCAAGCTGCCTCGAATGCGCCAAAATCCTTTTTCTCGATCTCAAGCGTGCGGCCGGCAAGTCGGCGCATTAGTTCACCCGAGAGATCCTGAGCCTGGCGAAGCTGTTCAAGCGAGTATTTTTCAATTTTGGGAAAGATCGTTTCGATCTGCTTTCTGACAAATTTCTCTGAAAACGCCATATACTCGCTCCTTAAAAAACAATATAATATATTATACTAAAAAAAGTGCGGTCTGTCAAGTCAAACCCGACAGACCGAGATTTTTATTTATCTTTCTACGTAATCTTCGTAATTATATTCCGCAATATTCATAGTGGGCAAGACAATAACGCAGACGGCACAAAGAATCAAAAAGATACTGTTTACGACACTTGCATTATTTGCATTGCTCTGTATCGGAACTTCGGAAACGATATAACCGTCGATAAGCGGTTCAAGGTCTTCCGTAATCTCGCCGAGGGGAGTTATATTGGCAGATATGCCCGTATTTGCCGCACGGACTATCGGAAGTCCGGTTTCTATGGCACGAAGTCGGCTTTGGGCGCAATGCATATACACGGCGCGAGAATCCTCAAACCACGAATCATTCGTTGAAACGCAAATTATATCCGCGCCGTCAGAGGCGGTGGCATAAGCAAGCTGCTCGTAGATCGAATCAAAGCAGATAAGTCCGCCGACTTTTATCGACTCACCGTTGATTTCGATCTCGAATATCTCGCTGCCGTCTCCCGGGACAAGATCTTCGGACAGCATTGCAATTTCTGCAAGAGGCGGGAATACAGTCATTATCAACTTTCTCATCGGGACATATTCGCCAAACGGAACAAGATGTCTTTTTGCATAAGCAGTTTCGGATATTTTCCCCTCGGGAGTCGCCATACTGAGTATATTTTGCGGACCTTCCGAGGTATAATCAAAGCAACCGAAGAGAATGTAGACGTCCAGATTGTCGGCAAGATCGGAAACGACGGAAATATAGCGGTTATCCGTTATCGCGGTTTCGGGCCAGACTATAAGCTCCGCACCGTCCTCAGCCGCGCTCTTTGTCAACGATTCATATTTAAGATAAATATCCTTCGACGAAGCGTTCCATTTATCGCGCGAGTTAATATTTGCCTGTATCGCGGCAACTTTTACTGTGGTGCTTGTTTTGGCGGGGATCGACGCAATAATCGCACCGCAGAGGAGGTTCGACAAAACAAGTGCCAACGACATAATTGCACGTAGCTTAAATTTTCCAACAATCAATGCTTGCGCGATCAGGCTCGACACAAGCACGATAAGGAACGTGACAAAATACGTGCCGAAAAATGAGGAAGAAAGAACGGAATAGGGGACTCCTTCGGTCAGTTGTCCGAGCGAGAGTCTTCCCCACGGGACACCGAACCAGAACTTTGTCCTTATCCATTCGCAAAGAACGTATGCAGATGCATAGGTAAACGGAAGAAATATCGGATATTTGTCAGAAATCGGAAGTTGTGATATGCGAAGGACGATCATTCCCATCACTCCGCCGAATACGGCGGCAAGGATCGGGAGTCCGAACACCGCTATGATAACTACACCCGCGGCACCGAGCTTCGACATTCCCGTGAATTCAAGCGGATAGAAGCTCACAAACCAATGATAGACTATGACATTCTGCGAATATATCAGCCAGAAACCGCCGCCGAAAGCCTGCTTCAAGCCAATGTTCTTTTTCGATGCAGAATGCAAAGCCAATGCGGCGGGGATGAAGGCGAGCCACTCGAGCACGGCACCGACAAGAGTCGGGAACGCCATACACAAGCCCGACAATATACCCGACAGCGTCAGATACAGAAATATCCGGTGCTTTTTCTCGGGATGAATTAATGATTTCAGTTTTTCGTTCATTTGCGGTAATCAAAATCGGCGCAGAACCAAACCGACTCGCGCGGCAAGCGGTATTCTTTGCCCGAAAGATAATCGAGAACGTCTCCGCTTTGCTCAAAATCGAAGCGAAGCTTATATGAATAGAGAGCCTGATAATGATAGCCCTTCTTTTTATCGTCGCGATTCACGCCGTACTTTCCGTCGCCGAGCAGAGGATGACCGATGTGAGAAAGATGTGCGCGGATCTGGTGAGTTCTGCCGGTAAAGAGTTCAACTTCAAGCAGGCTTGCACCGTTTTTGCTTGATTGAACGCGGTAGCCGGTGATTATTTCACGGTAGCCTGGCCTCGGAGTATCCGAAACGTCAACGGTGTTCGTTTTTTCGTTCTTTTTGAGATAACCCTTCAGAACGTCCGCTTTCTTGGGCATAGTGCCGTGTACTGCACAAAGGTAAAATTTGCTCACCTGACCCGACTTGATGCGGTAATTCATATCGCGAAGTGCGGCGGCGTTTTTTGCAGCTATAACTATGCCGCCCGTGTTGCGGTCAATTCTGTTGCAAAGTGCGGGGGCAAACGACTGCTCTGCGCGGGGATCGTACTCGCCTTTGCGGTAAAGATAGCTTTGCAGATGCATCAGCAGGGTGTTATCCCTTCCCTCGTCATCCTCGTGAACAAGGACACCGGGGCGTTTGTTCATCAAAATGATGTTTTCGTCTTCATAAACAACGTCAAGCTTGGGCTCGATTCTTGCTATAGCACCGACATCCTGCTCGGGCGAATCAAAGAACTCGTCGCGGATAAAGAGCTGAAGCTCGTCGCCCTCGGTGAGCATTACGTCGGGTTCTGTACGCGCGCGGTTGAGCTTGATCTTTTTTGTTCTTATAAATTTATACATGAGCGACTTCGGGAGCCCCTTGACCGCCTTAGTGAGAAATTTATCAAGGCGCTGACCCGCATCGTTCTTTTCAATTTTAATAATTCTCATAATTTAGAAATCGGGGCTGAACCCGTCAGCCCCATTGTTGATTTATTTAGTTCCGAAAATTCTGTCGCCGGCGTCGCCGAGACCGGGAACGATGTATGCGTGGTCGTTGAGCTTTTCATCGAGTGCAGCAACGTAGATATCTACGTCGGGATGGTCAGCCTGAACCTTGGCAACTCCCTCGGGAGCAGCAACGAGAGCCATGAACTTGATCTGCTTACAGCCATACTTATTCTTCAGAATGGTGAGAGCGTCGCAAGCCGATCCGCCTGTTGCAAGCATCGGGTCAACGAGGATAACGATTCTGTCGTCGATGTCGGGCGGCATCTTGCAGTAATACTCAACGGGAAGATGGGTTTCGGGGTCACGGTAAAGACCGATATGTCCAACCTTTGCTACGGGAACAAGGCGCTGAAGACCGTCTACCATTCCGAGACCTGCACGAAGAATGGGAACGATTGCAAGCTTTTTGCCTGCGATCTTTTTTGCAGTCATTTTACAAATGGGTGTTTCGATCTCAACGTCCTCAAGAGGAAGATCGCGGGTAAGCTCATAGCCCATAAGCATTGCGATCTCGTCAAGAAGCTCGCGGAAATCCTTGGAGCCGGTCTTCTTGTTTCTCATAATGGACAGCTTGTGTGTAATAAGGGGGTGGTCAACGATATGCAGTATGCTCATTTGTACTCTCCTCTTTTTTACTTAAGTAATATTTGATACTTCTATTATACTCCCAAATCGCAAAATTTGCAAGACAATTTTTGAAGTTTTTCGCGCATTTTGCAATAATTTTTCAAAAACCAAGAATATTTACACTTGAGATATTTACTTTTGCTCGCCAAGGTGATAAAATAATATAAATAATGTTATTAAAAGAGGAGGCGACGCTCGTGCAAAAGAAGATCGGAATCATAACTCTCGGCTGCAAGGTCAATCAGTACGAGAGCGAGGCATTTGCCGAAGAGCTTCGCAAAAGAGGATATTTGACTGCCGATGGCGGCGAGGATTGCGACGGATATATTGTAAACACCTGCACCGTAACCGCAGAAGCGGACAGAAAGTCGCGCCAGATGATTCGCCGCGCTGCGAGAGCCAAAGAGGGCGTGCCCGTTGTTGTCACTGGTTGCACGGCAGAATATTCGGCGAAAGAGCTTTCCGAGATCGACGGCGTAATTGCCGTTTGCGGAAATGCAAAGAAACTTGAATGCGTTGATATTCTTGATAATTATTTCAAGGATGCAGATAATGAATACCCTATCGTAAGCGTGCCGCCGATAGAAGAAGCGGGATTTGAGAAAATGGCGCTTAACGCGTTCCCTCGAACTCGCGTATACATCAAGATCGAGGACGGATGTGAGAACAAATGCGCTTATTGCGCAATTCCGAAAGCACGCGGAAACGTGCGTTCGAAAGCTCCCGAGGATATTTTGCGTGAGGTCAAAGGATTTATTGATGCAGGGTGCCGTGAGATCGTTCTTACGGGCATTGAAACCGCATCTTACGGCAAAGACATTGACGGAATCGATCTTGGCAGACTCTTGCGACTTGTCGACGCTATTGCGGGAGATTGCAAGATCAGGCTCGGTTCGCTTGATCCCTCGCTTTTCAAAGAAAAGTTTGTAAACGAGATCAAAGATCTGGCATCTCTTGCACCGCATTTCCATATTTCGCTGCAAAGCGGATCTTCGAAAGTTCTCGCTCTTATGCGCAGAAAATACAATGCTGATATGGCGCGTGAGGCTATGGAGAGACTTCGCACTGCGATTCCGAACGTGATGTTCACGACCGATATTATCGTTGGATTCCCCGGCGAAGGTGAGGAAGAATTCGAACAGACAGTTGAATTCGTCAAGGAAGCAAGATTCTTGTCCGCGCACATTTTCCCCTATTCGGAACGCGAGGGCACTCCCGCTTCGCAGATGGATGGCAAGGTTCCCGTTGAAATTCGTCGCGAGCGCGCGGCAAAGCTTATTGAAATTCAAAAGGAGATCACCGAAGCTCTGCTTGCCGAGGAGATCGCGCGCGACCCCGAGCGTATAGTTCTTTTTGAAACCTATTCAAACGGAATCGCGCACGGGCACACCGATTCTTTCCTTGAGGTCAGTGCTCCCGCGCCTTATGATCTGCACGGTGAGCGTGTAAAGGTAAAGCTCAACAGATGCGAGAACGGTATCTGCTACGGTGAAATTGCAAAGGGTGATCTTCCCTCCGCAAAGCCCGTGAGAAAGCAGGGACTTGTTTCGGGCTTCAGAACCTGCACGGCGGAGTATCTTGCAAGGATCGACCGCGATCTTGGTCTCGAACTTACCGAACCACAGCTTGCGGCACTTCAGTCGCTTTACGTTTCGCAAAGAAAAGACCCGACTGTTGCAGAGCTTTATTTCATGGCTGCGGCTCTCAAAAAGAGTGTGGCTAATGCTTCGTTTAACAGATTCATTGACAAAGTCACCGGCATCGACGACGATGCGCGCGATCTTCTTGCGGATATTACAAGAAGATACGCCCGCGAGGCGGGAATCGGAGATAATGCCCCGTCGATCCTTGCTCTTGCGGAATATGCATCCACGGGAACGATCGGTCGCGATATGTGCGGAATTGATATTTCGCTCTCTTCTCAACCCGAATACATTGCTCCTTACAGCGGCAGCAGCAGAGTTATGGTTTCGAATGATTTCACTCTCACAATTTCATCGGGAAAGCCGATCTCGGGTAAAAAGATTGGAAATATCGGTGTTATCCTTGCACCGGGCAAAGATGATGACGTTCATGGGTTCTTTGATAAGGCTCAACAGATCTGCCGCAAATTCCTCAAGGAATATCCCGACGTATATGTCACTTCCGCGGGAATGGGAAGTCTGCTCGACGACCTTTCCGTGATCGAAGGCGGGCTTCTGATCGACACTTCTCTGCTCCCGAAACCCTCGAGATTTGCGGATGACGTGTTCCTTCCACAAGCACCCGCGATCATACTCTTTGCGGACAAGGAAAGACTTCCCGCGCTTTGGAAGATCGCGGCGGGATATGGCATAACGCCGTCGGCTCCGATTGCGAAAGCCAAGAGTGGACTTACAGTGAAAGCCGCAGAGGGTGACGTTAAGATCGACAGAGATATTCTCAAGAAGTTCGAGCTTTCTCTGCCAATAGAAATCAAATACGATCCCGATTCCGTTATTGAGAAAAAGGAAAGCGGAATTGAGTCAAACGAGCTTGCCGACGCGCCCTTTACAGTTTCCGAAAGATACGTCGGAGGTGAGCATCTTTACGAGGATCTTGCGGATGCGATGTCGGATAAAAACGCAGTCTATGCGATCGCGGGAATCATCGATCCGAACGATCCTGCTGTCATTGCGGCTATTCTGGCCCTCGATGCTTTCAGAAGAAACGAATCGGCGAATATCGCAAACGCGCGTTTCTTTATGGGTGAAAAGACTGCAATTTGCGTTTATCGCGTCACGGAGAAAAAATAATTCGCAAAAATCTTCAATTTTTCAAAAAAATATTTCAAAAACACTTGCATTTTTTAGACTTTTGTGGTATAATATCGGGTGTTGTATGTAATTTGGCTTAATTGTCCTAAGGAGGTGCTTATAATGGCAAAATGCAGTGTATGCGGCAAGGGCGTTGTCTTTGGTCATCAGGTTTCTCACTCTAACCGCAAGACCAACAGAGCTTGGAAGCCTAATATCCGTAAGGTAAAGGTCAGCGTTGACGGAACAGTTAAGACCGTTCCTATGTGTGCTCGTTGTCTCCGCACTATGAAAAAGGCTGAGAATGCCTAATTTCAATTAATGAAAAACAGCCCCGGCGGCTGTTTTTCTGTTTATTGGTAAAAAATGATTTGTGTTTGTGATTACAGAACCCCGAAGGGCGTTCTCGATTCATTGAAGAAAGATTTTGAGATCATACAGCTTCCGCCCGACACTTCTCTTCCCGAGGCGGTAAACGGGCACAGTGATCTTTTGATATTCAAGATTGATAATAAGTTAGTTACAAGGAAGGGCTATTACCGGACAGCCAAGGATAAGATCGATCTTATTTGCGATAAGAGCGGTCTTGCGCTTATTCTTTCGAATGCCGAAGCAGGTGACAAATATCCAAACGATTGCGGACTTTGCGCTGCGGTATCGGGAAGAAAAATAATCTGCAGAAAAGCTTCGGCGGATGGGGAAATTCTGCGATTGGCGGATGATCCGGGGTATAATCTGCTAAACGTTCCGCAGGGATATTCAAAGTGCTCCTGCGCTGTTCTTGCGGACGGTGCGATCATTACCGCCGACCGCGGGATCGCGAAAGTCACACTCGAGAATGGCATCGACACGCTTCTTATCACCGAAGGCAACATCGAGTTGCCGGGATACGCTTATGGCTTTATCGGCGGCGCAACCGGTCTGTGCGAAAATACGCTCTACTTCTGCGGAAATTTAGAATCTCATCCCGATCATACCGCAATCGAGGAATTTGCGAGGAAGCACAGCACGAAATGTGTTTCGCTTTCCAAAGAAAAGCTTTATGATGTGGGTTCTCTTCTGTTCATATCAAAACAAGCCTGAAAAAATCAGGCTTGTTTTTTTGATATGCCGGGAAGGATGATCTGCACACCGAACATATCGCCTTCCTCGAAGTAGTCAATCATTCCGCGGTGGTCTTTGACGATCTTTTCAACGATCTTGTGACCATAGCCGTGGGATGAGTTGTCGTTCTTGGTTGAGCGGAGGTCTGGGTTGGTTTTCAGCACCGATTTGCCGATCGTGTTTTTGAAGATGATCATTCGGCTTGCGTTTTCGACGGAGAAAAGAATCTCTATGCGTTTTTCTTCAAGGTTTGAGATCGCCTCGATGGCGTTATCGAGAATGTTGCCGAAAAGGCAGGCGAGGTCGCGGTCTTCGATATCCGAAAAATCTGCAATCAAGCCGGAAATGACTATTTGTGTATCGGTAAGCGCGCTGAGCTTGGAATTGATTATATAGTCGATCGTTTTGTTTTCCGAGCGGATAACTCTGCCCATCGACTCGATCTCGGGGATGAGCTTTGCGAGATATTCGCGGCTTTCGTCGGCTTTTCCTGCTTCAAGTTGGGCGTTTATAACCGAGAAATGTTGCTTCATATCATGCTGAATGCGGCGGACATTCTGCCAGACTGCAGTTGTTTCCTCGTGGCGGGCGCTGTCGAAGGCGGTCTTTTCTTCGAGGAGTTTGAGCTCGTATTCCTTCTTTTGCAGTCTTTGTATCTGCGAGAGCATAAAGTATAGGATAATGTTTACCAAAAGGAATGACACGATAAGCACGGCGATCTGCGCGCCGAGGGTGCTTGCGTGATCCGTTGTGGCGATCACCATTGTCGCGCCGAGTCCGAACACCGAAACCGCAGAAACCGTGAATGTAAGCACCGCGTTCAATCTGCCAACTTTGCCATCCACATTTACAAAGGCAAGTATCAGGCGGAGAAGCGTGAAAAGGACTATCTTATGGAGGATAACGTAAATGTACCTGACTGTCGAATCGCTGCCCATAAGGTGGGATTCGAAATCCTGCGTTATCATTGATATCACAATAAAGAGCGTGCTGCTGACCGCCATCAGCGAGACCCAAAACAGACATACGGCAAGTATTTGTCTGAATGAAATGCTATATGCGGAAATAGCGGTATACATCAAGGTGATCGCAGCGCACAACAATATTGATACTGTATTAAAATCGGCAAACAGCTTGTCGCAAAAAACGGTAACACATAAAATCAGCAGAACCGCGCCGATCTGATATCTCCTTTTGCTTTCAAGCTTACAAAACCTTGTTACGAACCATATCGTGAGGATCGAGTCAAAAAGTGTTGCCGCAACTTCGAACATCTGCATCATCTTGAATACCTCCTGCGGACGAACTTCATATAGGTTTCCTTAAACTCGGAACGGCGGGGTGCAGCTACCGAGAGGACGGTGCCATCCTTCATCGTAACCGCGGAGCTGCTATGCGTTTCCGAAACGTGCTCGAGGTTGATTATATATGCCGAGTGGATCTTGAAAAATCTCTTGTCGGTGCAAATACTTTCAAGCGCCTTGATCGTGCCGCGGCATTTGTAGGTCGCGCCGTTTTCGCAATAGATATTATAGTAGTTTTTGTTGTTTTCAAAATATAGCACGTCGCTCGGGCGGAGGGTGACATTGCCTTCGGTCGAGTTGAAGGAGAGTGCCTGCGTTTCCGAAAGGCACTTTTCTATTGCCTTGTCGAATGCGGAGGGCAGTTCTTCTTTAAGATGAAGCTTACGCAAAAAGCGGAAGGGGCTGTAAGCGAAGGACTGATAAACGTAATTATCATAAGCCGAGACGAAAATGATAAGGGCTTTCGGATCCTTTTCGGATATTTTCGCCGCGAGATCAAAGCCCGTGATCTTCGGCATATCTATATCGAGGAAGATAATGTCGAAATCCATCTGCTCCATAAACGAGAGAACAAGCTCGGGCGAGGTGAAGGTGGGGCCGATCTTGAGGTCAAGATCGCCCTCATATTTCGCGGCAAGCGCGGTCAGCTCATCGGTCAGAGTCGCGGCAAAGCAAGGATCGTCATCGCAGATAACTATTCTGATCATGTTTTTACTCCGTCGTGTTGATAAATATATTATAGCATATCGGCGCGGAAATGTAAATGTTTTTATGCTATTATAATTATACACTAAATTCGCGTCGAGCGCGGATTTTGGGATAAATCGCTTGATTTTAGGGATAATTTGAGAATTTTGATCAAATTATCCCAGAAAATGCACTATTTATCCCACTTTTTGCTTTTGGGCGGAATTTGTGATATAATATAGGTGCGGTCGGGTAAGACCGGAAAGGAGATAATGATGTTATCAAGAGTAGGCGACTATGAAAGAGCGCAAATGTTATACAACTGGATAGTTTTTCTCGGAGAGATAGCACTGTACGTTCTCGCCGGAGTGATGATATACTTCCTTTACAGATATCTGCGTACAGTCCGAAAGAGGACAAAAGCCGTCAAGAATCTGAAAAAGAGCGCTGAACTTGCGGGATATAAATGTAAGAAGACGGGCAGTTATCTTAACTTCGATTGCCACAATATGGAGACTTGCTTCGTACTTACCCGAGGACTTACACAGTATAACGTGAGATTTCTTACTACCTATTGGAAGAACCGTACACTTCGCTTCCTTGCGCCGGATGCTTACGTAAGCGAAAAGAACGTTGGTTACATCCTTCTGAATACCAAGGGAGCTAACTTCTTATCATGGGCAAAAATATTCAAGCCCAAAAACATACCCGGCGACTTGCTCAAATGGATTCACACAGAAACATTCGCATTTCCCAGCAAAACGATCTACACCAAGGGCGTTGAAGTTCTTCAAAGCGGAAATGTGCACGAAATTGTAATTCTCAACCCCGTTCCGCTGAAAGCATATTACCTTGATAAAACGATTTGGAAATTGGTTGTCGGCGGCGAAACTTGGCAGAATCTGAGTTTTCACGATATTTCAACATTTTGTTCTATGATCGAAAGAAGCTAATGAGGTGAACGGTATGAAAAAAGTAATTAACTTTATCGGCAATTCCATATTTCTTTTTGGAACGTATATTATAGCCGCGTTTCTTATAATGCTGATCCTTCAAGTTCCTATGCGCGTTTTTATTGATGCGGAAAGTCAGCTTGAATATTTATGGAAAGCGCTCGTTCAATATGCCGTTATGGTTGCGGTTTGTGTTGTTTTTCTGCTCATCAGAAATACCGAGCACAAGGTGGTGTATCTGAAGCATATTGAAAATGGCGAATGGAATCTGCGTGATGCGTGTGTTTACGTTATTAAAAACAAATATTTCTGGATAAATACAGCCGGCTTTGCAGTATGGCCCATACTTGTACCCAAGCTTTTCGGAGCAATAAACTTGTTTTATGCGAGTAAGGAATTTCTGAGCAGTTTCCCCATATCGATTCTTGTGATTTTCACAGTCGATCTGCCTTTTGTTGTATTTTCCTTCATCGCGTGGCTGATCGTAACACGGTATTGGAGCAAAACAAGAATGCACCGTGCACAAAACGATCATAAAAACTAACAATCAAAAACCAATAAAGCACACCTTTTGCGGGTGTGCTTATTCTGTTGCGGTTGGGATAATTGGGGAAATTGGGGATAAATCAAGCATTTCAGGGATAAATTGATACCTTCGACCGTTTTATCCCAAAACCGCCGCGAATTATCCCATTTTTTAATTTGGTTCCGAAATTGTGATATAATGATGATGCGGTCGGAAAAGATCGCAATGGATAAACAACGGAGGTTTGTTATGAAAAGATTTTTATCCGCGATTTTGGCAATTATTGTGATTCTTGTTTCTCTTGCATCTTGCTCCAATGAGACGCACGAGGAGACAAGTGCCGAAACCACTTTAGGCGTTGATGAAACAACCGCAAAGCCCGAAAAGCCGGAAGTGCCGCTGAATCAGACAATTAATATTATGTGCAATACTGCAACCATAGATTTGGTTGAGTATCTTGTAAAGGGCTTTAAATCAACCGTATACGGTGTAAAGGTAAATCTTACGGTACTTGAAGACGGACGCAACGGTTGCGAAGAAAAGCTTGCAGCAGATGTTCTGGCACAAAACGGTCCCGACATTTTTATTATTAATGATGAGATCTTCTTCAATACATACGATTATATCAAAAGCGGTGTGTTTGCGGATATTGACGAGCTTAACGCAGTTTATGACTATCTCCGTTGGGATAATTACAACCAAGATGCAATGGACTACGGCATCGTTGACGGAAAGCGCGTTATATTTCCGATATTCTATTCTTTCCCCATCCTGATCGGAATGAAAGAGGTTCTTGATGCAGAAGGGATAAAATACGGAAACGGAGTTACTTTCAAGGAATTTGCCGATTCCTGCATAGCTTCCTCTATGCATGTTTTTGACCGCCCGGAATACGCATATCGTTTTTATCGCTCTGTCGGTCTTGAAGTTATCGACGAAAAAGAAGGAACGGCAGATTTTGAAAGTCAGGAATTCAGAGATTTTATGGAGTGTTATGTTCAATTATTCCCCAATATATATAACGGTGGCTACAACGATTTGAAAATCAGCCACAAAGGATACACAAATGATTTGTGCGGTGCACTTCTTGCCGAAGAAGTACTGTTCTACAGCACCGACCGCTATAACTATCAAAATTGCAATCTGCCGATCATTGACACAATCATCACAGCAATAATTGAAAACGGAAACACACCTGTAATAACCTACGTGCCGACAATGGACGGTCAAGGTGTTGCAGCAAGAGTCGAATATGCTCTTGCGATCAATTCGAACACCCAATACCCGGAGGCGTGTATGCAGTTTTTGAGATATGCATCAAGCCTTGAATATTGCGCCGATGATGAATGGCACAGACCCCTCTTTATAAATAACAAACACAGAGAAGCGATAAAAGACGTCTTCTACGGCGAGGAACTTGAAGTTTCTGCAGATTACAAAAAGAGATCCTACAGCTTTGATTATGAAGATCTGGACGAAGAAATTCTCGGTTCCTATTATTCAATTATTAACAGGTTGTATTTCCCCAAATTTGTAAGCACAGACCCTCTGAGACAGGTAGCAAATATATCGTGGGAGGTTGATGCAAACGGCATGAGCCTTGACGAAGCTATAAAAAAGTACAAAAAACAACTCGAACTTATCCTAACCGAATAATATGAAACGTATTTTTATACGGATGAAAAGGATCATTCCGCCGCTTCTTATGCTCGCGCCGAGTGTTGTCGGCGTGATGATCCTTTACATCATCCCTCTCATAAATAATTTTTCCGAATGCTTCACCGAGGGCGTGAATGAAAAGGTTTATGTCGGTTTCAAAAATTTCACCGATCTCTTTTCAAACAAGGCTTTCGCGCTTGCGGTCGAGAATACGCTACGGTTTTACGCAATTGCCATTCCCGCTCTTCTGATAATTCCGCTTCTGCTTGCGCTGGCGGCGGTCAGAAATAAGAAGCTCTCTTCCTTTTGCACCGGCGCGATGACTATGCCGATCGTTATGCCTCTTGTTTCGGTGATGATAGTTCTTGACTCGTTTTTTATAAGTAATGGTCTTCTCAATTCCGCGCTCGAATGGCTCGGTATGGCTCCGATCAACACACACAGCGATGGTTTTTCATTCGTTTATCTTGTCATTGTATTCGTTTTTCGCTATTCGGGGTATAATTTTCTGCTTTATCTGGCGGGACGTGTTAGAATAAAAAAGGAGTATTACGAAGTCGCGGCACTTGACGGCGCGGGCGCGGTGCGGAGCTTTTTCAAGATCACGCTTCCGCTTATGATGCCGACTTTCTTTCTAACTTTTATCGTTACGATCATCAATTCCTACAAGCTTTACCGCGAGGCATATTGGATAGGCGGAGATTACCCGAATGAAACGATCTATATGATCCAGCATTTCATCAACAACAATCTTCATTCGCTCAATTATCACCGCCTCGCCGCCGCGAGTGTTTTGATTTTGATCGTCACGCTCGTTATAGTCGGTATACTCTTCTTCATTCAAAGCCGCGTGGAGGTGGAGTAATGATAAAAGTGAAAAGGATTCTACCGCGGGTGGGTTTATTCTGCCTGATGGTTTTGGTTGGGCTTATCTGCTTTTATCCGATGGTTTCGCTTGTTATCAATTCGGCACTTGACCAAAATTATCTTCCGAAAGGAATCTTATCGAGAATTTCGCATTTTTCGCTTGGACAGTATTACGAAAGCCTTTTTGAGAACAGCAAGTTCTTGCGCGGTCTGCTCAATTCGGCTTTGATGGCGTTTTCGATCACGCTTGGACAGATTGCGATATCCATCCCCGCCGCATTTGCGCTTGAAAAATACAAGATCCCCGGTAAGGAGATCTTGTTTGGAGTTTATCTTATTCTGGTGCTTCTGCCATATCAAGTTCTTCAACTTCCACATTACTTGCTGATGAAAGAATGGGAACTGATGGACACGCAGATCTCGATCATTTTGCCGAATATCTTTTCGACTATCGGCGTTTGCATTCTGCGGCAGGGTATGCGATACGTTGACAATTCCGTACTCGATGCGGCGAAGATCGACGGTTGCGGAGATTTCAGACTTCTTTCGAAAATGGCGATCCCCAGCGCCGCTCCGAGCATCGTTGCCGCAGCACTGCTCATCTTTCTTGATTCCTGGAATATGGTCGAGGCACCGAAGATCTTTTTGACTTCGGTAGATAAAATGCCGATTTCCGTTATATTCAATTCTGTTTCGGGCACGGGACGGAATTACGCGATGGGCGTGCTCTGCCTTATCATTCCTTTTCTGCTTTTCGGACTGTTTGCGGAAAAGCTTAAATCATTCATAGATACCGTGTGAGGTTAAAATGGGTAAATTACTGAACAATAAATTTTTCTTTTTGCTCGTTGCATTTCTGCTTTTGATGAACGTTTGCTTTTACGCATCGGTGACGATAGAAGATCTGAGAACACCGCGCGTGACGCTGGCATCGATCAAGGAAGGTGCGCTTGAATATTCTTATTCGGTTTCTGCGCGCGCGGAGGCGACTCCCGATACAGTTATTCTCTGCGAGAGTGACGGCGTTGTAACAAAATGCGATCAAAACGAGATGACCGAGATGAAGAAGGGCGACGTTATTATAACCATAGGCGAAACCGATATAGTTGCGCCTGCGGACGGATATCTTGTTGAGCTGTATTTTGATCTCGGCGATTCGGTCAAGGCGGGCGAGAAGATTTGTACTTATCTCAAAGCGGTCAATATGGTCTACGTCACCGTAACAGTTCCGAAGGCTAAAGGAGAGACCTTTGAAGTCGGAGACAATGTCAAAGGCAAAGCCGTTCGTGACGGCAAGGCGACTTCTATAAAGGGGAGCATTAAATCGAAAACGCTTGCCGCGAATTATACCGATTATACCTTTACTCTCGTCTTTGACAACACGAAGGGGAAGATTAAATTCGGCGACACACTTGCGCTTGAACTGACAAGGCAGAGCACCGCGCACGATTGCGTTATTCCGAAATCAGCGCTTTTCGCCACGGATAAGGAAGATCTTTATTATGTTTACCTCGCCGAAGCGCTTGAGGATGGCAGATACGATATTTACCGCTACGAGGTCACCGTGATCGAGGAAAACGATATTTATGCCGCTATAAAACGAAATTTCAGTAAGGATAAGTTCGTTGTCACCTCGACGACGGCATCTCTCGGCTCACACTCCGAGGCAATCGAGGAATGAGGCGGCTATGATTCGGAAGATACTTAAACAATCCGCGCTTGTGCTGCCGTTGATCGTTTTACTGTTGCCGATATTTCTGATACCTCTTTCTTTTTTCAAGAATCCCGACATAAAGGTCTGGCACAGCCCGTCGGGATTCACCCTTTCGGGGATTGAGAAATATTCGGATTCCTGCACCTTTGCGGCGAAATATAAAACCGATATTTATGCAGTAAACGCGGGATTCCTTGATGCAGTCGGATTTGAGCTCATAATCGGCAGAGATTTTGACAGCGGAATAATGTCTCGCGGCGACTGTGTTATTGCAGTGAGCAAGTCTTACGCGCTTGAAGAATTCCTGACCGTTGACGTTCTTGGGTGCGCGGTTGAGATCAACAAGGTTCAATATAAGATCAGCGCGGTTTTCGATGATAAAACGAGTTTATTAGAAAACATTGCCGGGATCGATTTTTCCAACACATTCTTTATACCATACACTTCGGTATCCAATTACGCCGATTTGACGGTTACCACGGTTGTTTGCACGGGTGAAGTTCCGGAGGAGCTGTCGTTGAGATTGATGAAAGCAAAATGCTCTGATATCGGGTATTATAAAAGGCAGTTGCGCATCACGCAGTATATCCTTCTGCTTGTTTTGGCGGGAATGTCTACGATGATAAACCTCAGAAAGTTCCGAAAAAGTAAATGGAGATGGATATTTTTGATATTATTTTTTATCATTATTATGCTTTTGATCTGTGCAGTAGGCAATCTTCCGAGCAATGCTGTACCGCAGAAAGGAAATGTTTTTGACATAGAATATCATTCAGAGGCTTTCAAAGGGATCGTTGGATCATTATTAAGCGGAGATATCAGAACCACACCAAAACTGTTTTATCTTTACAAAATCGCGATAACAATATATTCGGTTGTAATTCTTACGGGAATTGCGCTTATAAACCAAAAGCTTACAAGCTGAAAGCACACCCTTTTTCGGGGTGTGCTTTTGCTATCAATCGTAAATGATTCTTCCGTCTTTTCTCGGTTTGGCGGTGGGGTATTCGCAGTCGCGGTAGCCGAGGATACAGTTGCCGATGCCGATATAGTTATCGCCGAGGCCCCATTTGGCTTTGAGGGCTTTGCCTTCTTCGGTCTCGAACATTTCGCGGGCGCGGTGGATCCAGCAGGAGTCAACGCCGAGGCTGTATGCGGCGAGCATCATATTGCCGATGACGAGGCTTCCGTCCTCGATGTATGTGAAGCGGTCGCTGTCCGAAAGAACTACAACAACGGTGGGCGCGCCGTAGAATGGGTCGGCATCGGGATTGCCGAGTATTTCGGCGTTGAGGCGGCGGAGCGTTTCGCGGGTCTCGGGGTCTGTGACGGCTACCATAACGGGCGCTTGCCACGCCTTGCCGTTTGCCGCAAAGCTTCCCGCCTTAAGAATTTCGTCGAGAAGCTCGGCGGGGACGGGTCTGTCTGTATATTTCTTTACACTTCTTCTTTCGTAAATCGCGTTCAAAACTTCGTTCATTATGATTATCCTCCGTTTTTTCTTTATTGTATCATATTTTGGGCGGTAATGCAAGAGTTTTTCTTGACAATTCTCTTCTTCGGTGATATAATGTTTTTGAGGTGATAACTATGAGAAAAGCTATTTTTGTCGGAAATTCATTTATTTACTACGGCGGATGCGTTTATACTGGCAAGACCTGGAGAATGGATGAAACGGAGTCCATCGACTATGAAAGAAGGCAGGATGACCGCGCGTATTTTTATCAGATCTGCAAGCAATACGGCGTTGATATGAGTGTGACGGACGCGACTCACGGAGGGCGTATTCTCGCCGAGTTTACGGAAGCGGGCGACGGCAAGGATTATCCTACCGCAGGGATCGATCTGCTTGGCGGATACGATCTTTCGTCTTACACAGACGTATTTATCTCCGAGGCAGGACGCAACAACAAGGACTTTATCCGCGACATTGAGGCGGTTATGAGCCGTTTTTCGCCGGATGCGAATTTCTATTATCTGATTCATAATTACACGGTTTCGCAAAGGCACAATGAGATCTATTCCGCTCTCCCCTACCTTCGCAGCAAGGGTGTTAAGATCATTCCGTGGGGACAGCTTGTTTATGATATTTGGGTCGGAGATGCGGAGATAGTTGATGCAGAGTGCAAATACAACAAGAATTCCTTCATCGTCAAGCAGAGCGAGCGCGACGGTTTCCACGAGAATCCGCTTTGCGGCTACATCTGCGCGCAGATGTGCTTCAGCGCGATGACGGGCGAGAGTGCTTCAGGCACAGATCTTTCATTCTGCTCCGAGGTTATAAATTTTGACAAATACATTTCTGATCACTATGGATTCGAAGGCTCGACAACGAATTTCCCCGAAATTCTTGCAAGCAAGGATATGGAACAGATCAAAAAATACTGCGACGAATATATCAAACAATTTAATTGAAAATAACGGCTGTTGCGCGCAACAGCCGTTATTTTTATGATATGTCGCTTCCGCTGAAGGAATACGGAAGGAGCATTGAAAGCGGGTAGATGTTCGGTCTGCGGGCGTTGCCGGTGATGACGAGGAGGTCGCCATTGGGGCTGAATTCAGCCATAAATTGACGGCAGATGCCGCAGGGCAGGCATTCGTCGATCGACTCATTTATACCGCCGCAGATGGCGATTGCGGAAAATTCACGTTCACCTGCGGCAATGGCAGTCGTGAAGGCGTTTCTCTCGGCGCAGATCGTTCCGCCGTAGGAGGCGTTTTCGACGTTACAGCCGAGGAAGATGTTACCCGACTTACAAAGCAGAGCCGCGCCAACCTTGAAATGCGAATAGGGAACATAAGCATTCTCGCGCGCTTTTTCGGCGAGTGTGAGGAGTTCCGCAACCGTCGGCTCTTTGCCCTCGCAGATAAGTCCCGCGATTCCGGGAGCTTCGTAGACGGTCTCGGAACCAAGCAGAGCGCATACGGTCGCCGCAACGGTGTCAAAGCCGTCGATGGTACCAAGTTCGACGGGAGTTATATGCTTGCCTGCAACTATCATCGGAACGTACTCGCGGGTGTGGTCGGTCGTTTTGGTATATGCAGGGTCACAGCCGTGGTCGGCGGTAACTATCAGGACGTCATCCTCACGCATTTCGGGGAGAAACTCGCCAAGCCATTCGTCAAATTCGGTGATAGCGGCGGCATAGCCGTCAACGTCTCTGCGGTGGCCGAATTTCGAATCGAAATCAACGAGATTGGTGAAGCAAAGCCCGCGGAAATCGCGTTTTGCGATCTCGCTTGTTTTGGCAAGTCCGTCGGCGTTGCTTTCGCTGTACGTGTACTCGGTAAGTCCGCGGCCTGCAAAAATATCGTTGATCTTTCCGACGCCGATGACATCGAAGCCTTCTGCCTTGAGGGAGTCAAGCATTGTGTCCTCGGTCGGTTCGAGTGAGAAATCGTGGCGGCGTGAGGTGCGGGAGAAGTTACCTACCTCGCCCTCGAAAGGACGCGCGATAACTCTGCCAACGGCGTGGTCACCGACGAGGATCTTTCTTGCCATTCTGCAATACTCGTAAAGCTGCTCGGGCGGGACGAGGGATTCGTGTGCCGCGATTTGAAATACGCTGTCGGAGGAGGTGTAGACGATAAGATTGCCCGTTTTCAGATGTTCCTCGCCATAATCGACGAGAACCTGAGTACCCGAATAGGGCAAGTTACAGAGAACATCTCTGCCCGTTGCCGTTTTAAATGCTTCAATGACCTCCTCGGGGAATCCGTTCGGATATGTGGGAAGAGGCTTTTCGGATATGATGCCCGCCATTTCCCAATGTCCGATTGTCGTGTCCTTACCGTTTGAAAGCTCGCGCAGGCGGGCAACTGCGCCCGAAATATTGCCAAGAGCCTCTGCGGGGGCTTTTTCTTTTTGTCCGTCAATGGCAAAAAGGCCGAGTTTGGTGAGATTCGGTGCGTTGAATTTCTTCGATTTCACGACAGCACCGAGGGTGTCCGCGCCTGCGTCGCCAAATGCGGCGGCATCGGGTGCTTCTCCGATTCCGAAGCTATCGAGAACGATGAGAAATACGCGTTTGATATTTTCCTTCATTTCAGCCTCAATTCATAGCCACGGCAACTTCGAGGGCGACTTCCATCATCTGAGTGAATGAGTTCTGTCGTTCCTCTGCAGTTGTGACTTCGCCTGTGAGAAGGTGGTCGGAGATCGTGCAGATCGCGAGAGCCTTCTTACCTGCGCGAGCGGCGTTCATATAAAGCGCTGCGGCTTCCATTTCTACTGCAAGACAGCCAAGCTTCATCCACTTGCCCGACGCGGTTTCATCGTCGCAATAGAAGGTATCGGAGGAATAGAGATTGCCGACGTGGTATCTCGCACCCTTTTCTTCGCAAGCTTTGACCGCTTCTTTAAGAAGCTCATAGCTTGAGATCGCGGAAAAGTTGCCGGGGAGGCAGTACTGCGATGCGAAATTCGAGTTGGTGCAAGCGCCCTGACCGATGACGATATCGCGTACGCGGAGTTTTTCCTGCATTGCTCCTGCAGAGCCGACGCGGATGATGTTCTCTACTCCAAAGAAATTATAAAGCTCATAGCTGTAAATGCCGATCGAGGGCATACCCATTCCGGATGCCATTACCGATACGGGAACTCCCTTATAGGTTCCTGTATATCCCTGAACGCCGCGAACGTTGTTTACGAGGCTGGCATTTTCAAGGAAGTTTTCAGCGATAAATTTAGAACGCAGAGGGTCGCCGGGCATAAGGACTGTTTTAGCGAAATCCTCGGGGCACGCGTTGATATGGG
>JAZQJB010000073.1:0-1941 GCA_045541375.1 Eubacteriales bacterium
GTGTGTCATCGGCGCGGCACTTGCCATAGGCGGAACCATCAAATTCGGTGTTATTATTTCCTTTATTCTTTACGTTCGTCTTTTTACCGCTCCCTTGACACAGATCGCGCAAGGAATGACCAATTTGCAGACCGCTACCGCAGGCGCGGGACGCATCTTTGAGTTTATGGAAGCCGAGGAACTGGAGGATGAGAGCGGTAAGCCCAAGCACGAAACCGAGGCAACAAAGGGCGCGGTTGTATTCGATCACGTTCGCTTTGCCTACCCTGAAAATCCCGACAAAGTTATTATCAAGGACTTCTCGGCAAAGGTCACTCCCGGGCAAAAGGTCGCCATTGTCGGCCCCACGGGCGCGGGTAAGACCACGATGGTCAACCTTCTGATGCGTTTCTTTGAGATCAACGGCGGCAGTATTACGGTTGACGGCACGCCCATTCACGACATTCGCCGCGAGGACGTTCACGATATGTTCGGTATGGTATTGCAGGACACGTGGTTGTTTGAAGGAACGGTTCGTGAAAACCTTGCTTACAATATGGCAGAGATCACCGACGATGACATCATGCGCGTCGCCAAGGTCTGCGGCATCGACAAGTTTATTCGCTCCTTGCCGCAGGGACTTGACACGGTGCTGACCGAGGGAACTACCATCTCGGCGGGACAAAAGCAGCTTCTGACCATTGCCCGCGCGATGCTTCAGGACGCGCCTATGCTGATCCTTGACGAGGCGACCTCCTCCGTGGATACGAGAACCGAGGTCATCATCCAAAGAGCCATGGATGAGTTGACGAAAGGAAGAACCAGCTTTGTCATCGCGCACCGTCTTTCTACTATTCGCAATGCCGACTTGATTCTCGTTATGAAAGACGGCGACGTGATCGAAAGCGGAGATCACGAATCTCTTATGAAACAAGAAGGCTTCTACTATCAGCTTTATCAGAGCCAGTTTGATGTAGAAGAAAGCGCAGAAGAAAATTGATATAATCTTTGATGAAAGGATTTGTTATGAGCTTTTTTGCAGACAAACGAAAAAGGAAAATATTTATTATAGTTACTTCCATCGTTCTCGTAATTGCAGTTCTGATTGGAGCGTGTGCGATATACCTCGGAGATTATTACAAAGCAGACGATGAGGCGATCGGTGCTTTTCTGCCGCAAGGTAGCACGTGGAAGGAAGAACCCGGCGGAAACATTGTTTTTGAGCCCGAGGGGGCAACGACGGGATTGGTTTTTTACCCCGGAGGAAAGGTTGAGCATTCGGCATATATTCCGCTGATGCAGGCGTGCGCTCAAAAAGGCATTTTGTGTATTATTGTAGAGATGCCCTTCCATCTTGCCGTTTTTGATATCAACGCGGCAGACGGCATCAAAAAAGAATACCCTCAAATTGAGAATTGGTACATCGGCGGTCATTCGCTCGGTGGCTCGATGGCGGCATCCTATCTTGAAAAGCATACCGATGAATACGAAGGGCTGATTTTGCTTGGTTCTTATTCAACTGCCGATCTTTCGGACGACGAACTTGAGGTTCTCTCCATATACGGTAGCGAGGATCAAGTGCTCAATCGGGAAAAGTACAACGACAATATCAGTAATTTGCCCAAAGATTTCAAAGAGATCGTCATTGAGGGCGGTTGCCACGCATATTTCGGAATGTACGGAGCGCAGGACGGAGACGGAACACCGAGTATTACGAATGAGGAGCAGATACAACAAACGGTTGAATATATTGCGAAAATGATTTTAAGTGAATAAACAAAAAAGGAGAAATATTATTATGAAAATTGCAGTAACTTATGAAAACGGACAGATTTTTCAGCACTTCGGACATACCGAGCAGTTTAAGATCTACACGGTAGAGAACGGTAAGATCGTTTCTTCCGAGGTCGCGGACACGAACGGAAACGGTCACGGTGCACTTGCGGGATTTCTCTAAGTCGG
>JAZQJB010000074.1:0-40057 GCA_045541375.1 Eubacteriales bacterium
ACGCCTGATGAAGTATTTATACCCTCTGAAAGAAAGTACATAGGTGATTACGAGGAGATCGAGTATCCTTTAGGATTCTTGACCAGAAAAGTGACAGCCGGCGGTGAGATCGTTTTGAACAGCATTCGTATCGCTATCGGGCATTCGTTGAGAGGTCTGTATATTGGGCTTAAGCCTTTGGAGAACAATTCCTATGAGGCTTATCTTGCTGACTTTATCCTCGGAATCGTTGATATGAACTCCTGTTGCTTTTTCCCGCTGGATGTGTTAAAATAGTAGGCTGAGGAGGGCGAAAACACACTTGTGTTTTCACCCGTATCCATTATATTTTTGCTGCTTCGTCAAGGTAGTATTGTAAACTTTTCGCGGGGCGAAAACTTTACAATCTCCACCTTGACGAGGACTTACCTACGATTCCTACTGGCTTACCTATCCTCTGACACAAATGACTTACCGATGCGCTGATTTTTCATTGCCCGCGTCTTTCTGTCCACTGTCCACTGTCCACTGTTCACTCTTCTTTCCCGAAGAATGCTTCAAAATATCCAATTTCTTTTGTTTATTTCAGTTTTGCAGTAAACAGCGTTTCAGACGTACTGTACAAAATTATTTGCCCGCGTCTTTCTGTCCACTGTCCACTAACCACTGTTCACTCGAATCTGATCACTTGATCTCCACTCGTCTCGCTTCCTCAACCTTCTGCTGCATCTTGGGCAGCTCGAGGGTCAGCACTCCGTTCTTGAAGGATGCGGTGATCGCTTCGGCGTCGATGCCGTCAAGGTCGAAGGTGCGGGAGAAGGAGCCATAGCTGCGCTCGCGGCGGAGGTAGCTTTCGTTCTTGTCCTCGTTTTCGGATTTGTGCTCCGCGCGGATGGTGAGATAGCCGTCCTTGATCTCGGCGTGAATGTCCTCGCGGCTGAAGCCGGGGAGATCGGATTCAAGGATATATGCGTTTTCGGTCTCGCGGATATCGGTTTTCATGGCAGGAGTCCGCTGTCCGAAAAAGCGTCTTTCGAACTCCTCCATTTCTTTGAAAGGGTCGTAAGCAGAAACGTAATAATTGCTTCTATAGGGTGTAAGTCCAAACATAACAGAATCCTCCTTTTAGGTTCTATCAGCCAATTGTAAAACTGCGTTTTACAAGCGGCAAGGTTTTTAATATTTGTGATTTTTTTTCGGTCTTTCGGACGTGCCCTTGGCGCCTCTCGGCACGTCTTTTTTCGACGCTATAATGATACACCCAATATGTGAACTATGAATGACAAAACTGTTTCTAAATAGAAAACATTAGCACTCTCGCGTTGAGAGTGCTAAAAATATTTTGAGCTTTGCGGTTGATTTAGCGGAGAAATCTTGGCAACCACGCGGATTGATTGCTAAAATCTTTTCACAATTTTTGATGAAAATGATGGCTGAAAAATCACATTTCGTCGGCTTCGAAGCAATAAATATTTCCGTAGCTCCAATTATAATCACTTCCGTTGTGGCGGTCGAAGGTGAGCCAGAAATATCGCGTTCTCGAGCCGAGTTTCAGGGGCATCACGCAGCCCCATCCGCGGAAACCGCCGTCGGGATAATTGAACTTCGCGGTCTGCATCCCTTCCTTCGAATAGATGCGGTATTCGGAGCGTTTGCGGAAATCGTTTCCGCAAACAAAGTAAAGGTCATTCTTTTCACGGACGAAAACCCCGCCCGTTTCGGACGCGCCTTCGACGCCTTTGCCGATGTATTTGAAGCCCTCGAAGGGATCGTGTGATTCAAAAAATACGTAAACGTATTTCCTCGTTTCGCGGTCAACGCGGCAGATCGCAAGCAGCCAGCGGTCGGTGACGGCGTCGTAGATCAGGTCGGGATCCTCATCGCCTTTGAAGCCGACGAAATCGGTCATTTTGGAGTTTTCATCAGCCTTTGGCATAAGGGTGACGTCGGCGAGGTTCACGCCGAAACGAGGGTCGCCGTCGAACGCGCCGTGCGCGAGGATGTGCTCGTGCTCAAATGAGCTGACCCAGACGTACCATTGCTTCTTATCCCTGTGATAAAGCAGGCAGGAGGCAAGCCAGCCGCGCCAGAAAGAGTCGCCGCAGTCGAAAAAGAGCGCGCCGGTCATCTCGAATTTCATAGTGCCGGGCACCCACGAGAAGATCGCCTGATAACTACTTGCCTGCAAACGAACTGTGGCGGTGAAGAACACCTTGCCGCTCTCGACGATCATGCTTCCGTCCTCGTAGCGGATGGGTCGGAAATCGGCGATCGAAACGCCGTTGTCAAGATAAGATGAAACGCGCGCGATGCTGACCTCGCCCGAGGCGAAGAGCGAAACGTATCCGTTGCTGAAAGATGCATATCGGTTTGACTCTTTGAACTTCGGTTCTTCAACGGTTATGAGAAATTCCGCTTTGCCGTTGAGTCTGTAATAGACGTCAAACGCGCCCGGGCGGCAACTGACGAGCCACGCGGAGTTTTCCGCGAAGGCTTCGGGCAGCGGGATCTCCTCGCGATGATCCTCGCAGAGGTAGAGAAGAGAGGAGCCGTCAACAGTCAGCGATGCGGTCAGGTCGGGCAGACGGAAAACGAATCCCATCTCGCCGCAAAGGCTTTCCTCCTCCGCCTCATAAGTCGCAAAGGGGAAGAATTGGCAAAAGATGCGCTCGGCACTTCCTCCCGAAACTTTATATCTGTTTCCGCAGACCGATTCGACGCAGTCCTCGCCGATCTCCACGGCGGGATAAAGGTCACCGCGCGTGTCGTGCACGAAGTCCTTAAAGAAATCCATCCCACCCATCGGGATCTGCATATTTTTATACATTGACAAAGAAAATTTCCGCTTGAATTGTTTGTAAAGAGAGCTCATAAAACACATTCTCCTGCCGTTTCTGTTATGATTGAAAATGACGAGGCTTTTGCAATTAAATTATACCATAAAAGCTATGCCGAATCAAGCAAAATCGGCAAAAATCCGTCTTTGGATTTTTTTGCCGCAAAAAGTCGTATTTTCTTTTGAGCAAAGTGTTAGTTTTCTATGTAATTACTTATATTAATTGTAGTTTATATTGCCGAATATGATTTAATTATATTGACAAGGTTTTTCTTTTGTGCTATAATGTAAAATGTCGTAGATTGGTCGGTTAGCGTTAAATCGGCCTGCGAGTCGAAGCTACTACCCCAATTCGACTTCCTATGAAAAAGCGTTTTTTGCCGAAGACAAGACCATTCAAAGGAGGATTTGCTATGGGAGCAAAGATCACCATTATCGGAGCCGGTAACGTCGGCTCAACAATCGCGTTTGCGCTTTCGGACGAGGATATTGCGTCCGAGATAGTCCTTATCGACATCAACAAGGAAAAGGTTGAGGGCGAGGCGATGGACATCGCGCAAGGCACCTTCTTCCGCCAGCCCATCTCCATCATCGCGGGTGACTACGAGGATGCGAAGGGTTCGGATATCGTCATCATCACCTCGGGCGTTGCGCGCAAGCCGGGACAGACCCGTCTTGATCTTGCGCAGACAAATCTTAATATTATGAAGAGCATCACTCCGAGCATCGTCAGCGTTTGCCCGAATGCGCTTTATATAATCGTAAGCAACCCGATGGATATTATGACCTACGCGTTCACCAAATATTCGGGACTTCCCGAAAGCCAGATCATCGGATCGGGAACTCTTCTTGACACCGCCCGTCTGCGCTATGCTCTTTCCGAGCATTACGGCGTTTCGCAGAGAAGTATCCACGCATACGTTTTCGGCGAGCACGGCGACACCTCCTTTGTTCCCTGGTCGAGAGCTTTCGTCTCCTGCGTTCATATCGACGAGTATCACAGACTTATGTCGCAGAAGATCCCGGATCTCAAACCGCTTGACAAGGATTATATGAACGACTACGTCCGCAAAGCGGGCGCGCAGATCATCAAGAACAAGGGTGCGACCTTCTACGCGATCGCGCAGACGGTCTGCCAGCTTTGCACAATGCTCCTTGCTTCCTCCGATTCGCTCCTTATGGTATCCTCGATGATGCACGGCGAATACGGAATCGAGGACGTGTGCCTCTCAACACTCACACTTGTCGGCCCCCACGGAATCCACGGTAAGGTACCGATGGATCTGACCTATGAGGAGATCAGACAGCTTAACGTGAGCGCAGAAGCGCTCAAGAGCGTCATCTCCAAGCTGACATTCTGATTTTAGGAAATTATTTTTGAAAGGATAAAGATAATGAAGTACAGTTACTATCCCGGTTGTACTCTGAAGAACAAGGCAAAGGATCTCGACGCTTATGCAAGAGCTTCCGCGCAGGCACTTGGCTTCGAGCTTGAAGAGATCGAGAACTGGCAGTGCTGCGGCGGTGTTTACCCCCTCGGCAGTGACGAGATCGCAACCAAGCTCTCCTCGGTTCGTGCGCTGAACGAAGCGAAGGAAAAGGGTCAGGATCTTGTTACCCTCTGTTCCGCGTGCCATCACGTCATCAAACGCGTTAACGATGACATGAAGAACGTTGACGACATCCGTTTCAGAGCAAACAACTACCTCAAGCTTGACACCCCCTATGCGGGTGAGACGAAAGTCGTTCACTTCCTTGAGCTGCTTCGCGACACCATCGGCTTTGACGAGCTGAAGAAGCGCGTTGTCAAGCCCCTCACGGGCAAGAAGATCGGCGCTTACTACGGCTGTCTGCTCCTTCGCCCCTCGGGCATCCTCGCATTTGACGATCCCGAGAACCCCAAGATCATGGAGGATTTCATCCGCGCTCTCGGCGCAACTCCCGTGATCTACCCCTACCGCAACGAATGCTGCGGCGGCTATATCTCTCTCAAGGAGAAGGATATGGCAAAGAATATGTGCGATAAGATCACAGAGAGCGCATCCGGCTTCGGTGCGGATATGCTCATCACGGCTTGTCCCCTTTGCATGTATAACCTCAACAAGAGCGCATCGAAGGACATCCCCGTTTATTACTTTACCGAGCTCCTCGCAGAGGCTCTCGGACTTAAGGAGGAGGCATGAGCATGAGTCACGGAAAGAATCAGGCAGAGCAGATCCGCGAGATCAGCGGAACCAATCCTCTTAAGTGCATGAAGTGCGGCAAGTGCTCGGCTACCTGCCCCGCATTCAACGAGATGGACATCAAGCCCCACCAGTTCGTTTCCTACGTAGCGAACAACAACGTTGAGGAGCTTGTCAAGAGCGAGTCGCTCTGGAAGTGCCTTTCTTGCTTTGCGTGCGTTGAGCGTTGCCCCAGAGACGTTAAGCCCGGCAAGATCATTGACGCGGCTCGTCAGCTCGTGGTCCGCGAGCGCGGCGGCAGCTATCTTACCGCAGATGAGATCCCCGAGCTTCTTGACGATGAGACTCCTCAGCAGCTCCTCGTCAGCGCATACAGAAGATATAAGAGGTGAGCAGAATGCAGAGAATTGGTGTATTTGTCTGTCATTGCGGTAGTAACATCGCCGCAACGGTAGACGTTAAAAAGGTTGTCGAGGTGATCGCCTCCGAGCCCGGCGTTGTGCATGCTGAAGATTATCAGTACATGTGCTCCGAGGCAGGTCAGGAAAAGATTGCCATCGCAGTAAGAGAGAAGAAGCTGACCGGTATCGTCGTTTGCTCTTGCTCTCCCCGTATGCACGAGGCTACCTTCAGAAAGGCTGCAGAGCGTGCAGGCATCAACCCCTATATGGTTGAGATCGCAAACATCCGTGAGCATTGCTCCTGGATCCACAAGGATATCAATGAGGCTACCGAAAAGGCAGTTATCCTTGCACGTGCCGCAGTTGCAAAGGTCAACCTCAACACTCCCCTTACCCCCGGCGAGAGCCGCGTAACCAAGCGCGCACTCGTTATCGGCGGCGGTATCGCAGGTATCCAGACCGCGCTTGATATCGCAGACGCGGGCTACAAGGTAGACATCGTTGAGAAGACCCCCTCCATCGGCGGAAGAATGTCCCAGCTGGACAAGACCTTCCCCACACTCGACTGCTCGGCTTGTATCCTTACTCCTAAAATGGTTGAGGCAGCCGCTCACGAGAACATTACAATTTATACATACAGCGAAGTTGAGAAGGTCAGCGGCTTTGTAGGCGACTTTACAGTCGATATCCGCAAAAAGGCAAGATTTATCGACGCTGACAAGTGTACCGGTTGCGGCGCATGTCAAGAGAAGTGTCCCTCCAAGAAGACTCCCAGCGAGTTCAACAGAGGACTTGGCACCAGAACCGCTATCTACACCCCCTTCGCACAGGCTATCCCGAACGTACCCGTAATCGACACCGAGGCTTGCATCAAGTTCAAGACCGGCAAGTGCGGTCTCTGCCAGAAGATCTGTGCAGCGGGCGCAGTTGATTACACTCAGAAGGATGAGATCATTACCGAAAAGTACGGCGCGATCGTCGTTGCAACCGGTTTCGATACCATCAATCTTGACAAGTACGACGAGTACGCATACAACCAGAGCCCCGACGTTATCACCTCCCTCGAGCTCGAGAGAGTTATGAACGCCGCAGGTCCTACTCACGGTCATCTCGAGAGACTTTCCGACGGTAAGGCACCGAGGGAGATCGTATTCATCCAGTGTGTCGGCAGCCGTTGCTCGGATGACAGAGGCAAGCCCTACTGCTCCAAGATCTGCTGCATGTACACCGCAAAGCACGCAATGCTCATCCGCGATAAGTATCCGGATGTAAACGTAACCGTATTCTACATCGACGTTCGTACTCCCGGTAAGAACTTTGACGAGTTCTACCGCCGCGCTGTTGAGCAGTACGGTGTAAATTACGTCAAGGGTCAGGTTGGTAAGGTCATTCCTCAGCCGGGCGGCAAGCTCCTCGTTCAGGGAAGCGACCTTCTTGACAACAAGCAGATCCTCAAGGAAGCTGATATGGTAGTTCTTGCTACCGCTATCGAGCCCAACAAGGACGTTAGAAAGATCGCTACAATGCTCACCGCAAGTATCGATACCAACAACTTCCTCACCGAGGCTCACGCAAAGCTTCGTCCCGTTGAGTCTCCCACAGCGGGTATCTTCCTTTCCGGCGTTGTTCAGGGACCGAAGGATATCCCCGAGACTGTTTCTCAGGCGGGTGCGGCTGCTGTCAAGGTCGTCGGACTCCTTGCAAAGGATAAGCTCACGACCAACCCCTGCACCGCGAAGGCAGACGAGCTTCTCTGTAACGGCTGCTCGAGCTGCGCGAACGTATGTCCCTACGGTGCTATCTCTTATGAGGACACTCTCGTCAACGACCACGGTATCCGTGAGACCCGCCGCATAGCGATCGTTAACAGCGCGCTCTGCCAGGGATGCGGAGCTTGTACAGTTGCTTGTCCTTCCGGAGCTATGGACCTTCAGGGCTTCTCTAACAGACAGATCTTGTCGGAGGTAGATGCAATATGTCGGTAAATAATGAATTCAGACCCAAGATAGTTGCTTTTTGTTGCAACTGGTGCAGCTATGCGGGCGCGGACCTTGCGGGAAGCTCGAGACTTGCTTACCCCGCAGACGTAAAGATCATCCGCGTGCCCTGCTCCTGCCGTGTAAATCCTATGTTCATCCTTCGTGCTTTTGAAAAGGGCGCTGACGGCGTTATCATCTGCGGATGCCACCCCGGCGACTGCCATTACAGCACAGGTAACTACTATGCAAGAAGAAGAATGACACTTCTGTTCTCGATGCTCGACTACATCGGCGTTGAGAAGGGACGCACCCGCGTTGAGTGGGTATCCGCTGCAGAGGGTGTTAAGTTCTCTGATACAATGAATGACTTCGTAGCCAAGATCAAGGGTCTCGGCGAGAACGTCAGATTGGGGGATCTGAGATGCAAGAACTGATTAAACGCGCAAAGGAACTCCTTGCGGACGGTACAGTAGCAAGAGTTCTGGGCTGGAAGATCGGCGATATGCCCTACAATCCCGAGCCCGCTTACTTTGAGACCGTAGAAAGCCTTGACAAGTTCGTATACAACGGCTTCTGCGGCGCAAACCTTTCCAAATACATGATCGAGGCATCCAAGCTCGAGGGCAAGACTCTCGTTTGCCTCAAGCCCTGCGATACATACAGCTTCAACCAGCTCCTGACCGAGCACCGTGTTGACCGCGATAAGGCGTACATCATCGGCGTTGGCTGTAAGGGCAAGCTCGATATCGAGAAGATCAAGAAGACAGGCATCAAGGGTATCACCGCGATCAGCGGCGCCGAGATGACCGACGCTTGCGACACTCTCGAGATCGATACTATATATGGTAAGAAATCCTGCTCTTATGCTGACGGAATGCTCGAGCGTTGCCACGTCTGCAAGGGCAAGGAGCACAAGATCTATGATGAGATCATCGGCGAGTCGAGAGATACCGCTGACGGCGAGAGATTCGCAGAGGTTGCAAGGATCGAGGCTATGAGCCCCGAGGAGAAGTTCGAGTTCTTCAAGAGTGAGCTCTCCAAGTGCATCCGTTGCAACGCGTGCAGAAACGTATGCCCCGCATGCTCCTGCCGCAAGTGCGTATTCGACAGCACCAAGTTCGACTCCGCTCAGAAGGCAAATGTTGACTCCTTCGAGGAAAAGATGTTCCACATCATCCGCGCGTTCCACGTTGCGGGCAGATGCACCGACTGCGGCGAGTGCAGCAGAGTATGTCCTCAGGGCATCCCGCTCCATCTCTTTAACAGAAAGTTCATCAAGGACATCAACGAGATCTACGGCGAGTACGTAGCGGGCGCAGAGGCAGGAAGCCGCGCTCCTCTCGTAAACTTCGACACCGAGGACGCAGAGCCCTCCATCGTCAATGAAAGGTGAGTATAGAGATGTATAAGATAGCTAAAGAAAATCTGGCGTCCTTATTCGCCCTTATCCACGAAACAAATGAACTCTACCTGCCCGTGCAGGTTGCGGGACAGACCAACTTCGCCGCTTGGACCGAGGACGCACAGGTTGATCTTGACACCCTCAAGACCGTAAAGTCCCCCAAGGACGTATTCTTCCCCCAGAGCGAGACCCTTTATACTTGTAATAAGGAAGATAATAAGCTGAGGATCACTCCCGAAGCACTCGTTGACGCACCCTTCGTCGTTTTCGGCATGAAGGCTTGCGACATCAAGGGCATCGAGGTCCTCGACAGAGTATTCCTCTCGGATCCCGTTGACTCCTTCTATGCTGCTCGCCGCGAGCACGGCATCATCGTCGCTCTCGCTTGCCACGAGCCCGAGGAGAGCTGCTTCTGTAAGGTATTCGGTGTTGACTGCACCGAGCCCGCAGCAGACGTTGCAACCTGGATGATCGAGGGTGAGCTCTACTGGAAGGCTCTCACCGAAAAGGGCGAGAAGCTGACCGAGGCTGTCAAGTCCCTCCTCACCGAGACGTGCGAGGCAAAGGTCGAGGCAGAGAAGAGCGCAGTTAAGGAAATTGTAGAAAAGCTTCCTTATTCTAATCTCTCTCTCGAGGGCTGGAACGGCGACGTTCTCACCGAGAAATTCAACGATGAGCTCTGGCAGGAGCTTTACAAGCCCTGTCTTGCGTGCGGCACATGCACTTTCGTGTGCCCCACCTGCCAGTGCTACGATATCAAGGACTACAACACGGGTAACGGCGTGCAGAGATACCGCTGCTGGGACTCCTGCATGTACTCCGATTTCACAATGATGGCTCACGGTAACAACCGTAACAGCCAGATGCAGAGATTCAGACAGAGATTCATGCACAAGCTCGTCTACTTCCCTGCAAACAACGACGGTATGTATTCCTGCGTAGGATGCGGCCGTTGCGTGGACAAGTGCCCCGCATCGCTCAATATCGTCAAGGTCATCAAAGCATTCAGCGAGAAGGGAGATAAGTGATAATGAGCAACCACGAACACAATCACGGCGAGCATGAATGCACATGCTTCCCCGGCTTTAAGCACGACACCCTGATCCCTATGGTCGGCGTTATCACCGACATCCGCGAGGAGACCCCCGACGTCAAGACCTTCCGCGTTAATGCTCCCGAGGGCGGCAAGCTCTTCGAGCATATGCCCGGCCAGTGCGCAATGCTCTGCGTTCCCGGCGTAAGCGAGGGTATGTTCTCGATCACCTCCTCCCCCACAAACAAGGAATATCAGGAATTCAGTATCAAGAGATGCGGAATGCTCACAGAGATGCTCCACAGCCTCGAGGTCGGTTCCGAGATCACCGTCAGAGGACCCTACGGCAACAACTTCCCCGTTGACACCGTCCTCAAGGGCAAGGACCTCGTATTCATCGCCGGCGGTATCGGACTTGCTCCTCTCCGTTCGGTAATCAACTACGTTATCGACAACAGAGCCGATTACGGTAAGGTTGACATCATCTATGGCTCCCGTTCGGCTGACGACCTCGTTCAGCTCAAGGAGATCCGTGAAGTATGGATGAACACTCCCGGCATCAACGTACACCTCACCATCGACCGTGAGCAGGAGGGCTGGGAAGGCCACGTTGGCTTCGTTCCCACCTTCGTTAAGGAACTGGGCGAGGCAGGTCAGGTCGAGTTTGGTATCAACACCATCTCCCTTATCTGCGGACCTCCCATCATGATCAAGTTCGTTCTCGGCGCACTCTCCGATATGGGTGTTTCCAAGACACAGATCTACACCACGCTCGAGCTTCGCATGAAGTGCGGTGTCGGCAAGTGCGGCAGATGCAATATCGGTTCCAAGTACGTCTGCAAGGACGGACCTGTATTCCGATTTGACGAGATCGACGAGCTTCCCCCCGAGTATTAATCAACCTAAACTGATATTGAATTATTGAAAGGACTTATACCGAATATGGAAAATATGGTTAATGTGTATTTCTTCGGTAAGAAATACAGCGTTCCCGCAGACCTTACGATCATGACGGCTATGGAGTATGCAGGCTACACCCTCAAGAGAGGTTGCGGCTGCCGCCACGGTTTCTGCGGTGCTTGTGCTACTATTTACAGAATCAAGGGTCAGAACGAGCTCAAGACCTGCCTCGCTTGCCAGACTCAGGTACAGGAAGGCATGTACGTTGCTTCCATCCCCTTCTTCCCCACTGATAAGAGAACCTATGAGATCAACGAGATCAAGCCCGACCAGAAGGTCATGATGGAGCTTTATCCCGAGATCTACTCCTGCATCGGCTGCAACGCCTGCACCAAGGCTTGCACCCAGGGCCTCAACGTTATGCAGTACATTGCATACGCGCAGAGAGGCGAGTTCGAGAAGTGCGCAGAGGAATCCTTCGACTGCGTATCCTGCGGATGCTGCTCGGTTCGCTGCCCCGCAGAGATCTCGCATCCTCACGTAGGACTTCTTGCAAGACGTCTCACCGGTAAGTACATCGCTCCCGAGACCGAGCATCTCAAGAACCGCGTTGACGAGATCAACAAGGGCGCATACGATGAGCTCATCGAGCAGGTAATGCAGAAGCCCATCACCGAGATGCAGGAACTCTACAACACCAGAGATATTGAGAAATAAGGAGGGAATAGAGAATGTATACTCAGGAAATGCTTGAATCCATAAAGAAACTTGAAGCGTCGCGCGAAGCACGTATGGCTACAGAGCCCAGACGTATGACCGCGGACGAGAAGAGTGCCCTTCTTAAGGCATACCACCCCGACTACCGCGAGGATGGCTTCGTTGAGATCAAGGTTGGTCCCAACAAGGGCGAAAAGGTTCCTTGCGAGCTCGGACAGCTTCTCCACTCCAACAGCCGTATCCTCGGCGAGAAGATCGACCTTAACAAGGTAGATTACGACGTTGACGTTCTCGTTATCGGCGGCGGCGGCGCAGGCTGCGCAGCTGCGATCGAGGCTCACGAGGCAGGCGCAAACGTAATGATCGTTACAAAGCTCCGCATCGGTGACGCTAACACCATGATGGCAGAGGGCGGTATCCAGGCTGCTGACAAGCCCAACGACTCGCCCGTTCAGCACTATCTCGACGCTTTCGGCGGCGGACACTTCGCGGCTCGTCCCGAGCTTCTCCGTCGTCTCGTTATGGAAGCTCCCGACGCTATCCGTTGGCTCAACGACCTCGGCGTTATGTTCGATAAGGACGCAGAGGGCAATATGGTCACCACCCACGGCGGCGGAACCTCCAGAAAGAGAATGCACGCTTGTAAGGACTACTCGGGCGCGGAGATCATGAGAACCGTTCGCGACGAGGTTCTCAACCGTCAGGTTCCCGTTGTTGAGTTCACCGCAGCGGTTGAGCTCATCAAGGACGAAAAGGGTCAGGTTGCAGGCGCAGTTCTTCAGAACCTTGAGACCGAGGATTACCTCGTTGCAAAGGCAAAGACCGTCATCATCGCAACCGGCGGTGCAGGTCGTCTCCACTATCAGGGCTTCCCCACCTCCAACCACTACGGCGCAACCGCAGACGGTCTCGTTCTCGGCTACCGCGCAGGTGCTCCCCTCCTTTATCAGGACACCATTCAGTACCATCCCACCGGAGCTATCTTCCCCGCACAGATCAAGGGCGCTCTCGTTACCGAGAAGGTCCGTTCGATCGGCGCAATGCTCGTAAACTCCGAGGGTGAGGCATTCATGCATCCCCTTGAGACCCGTGACGTTTCTGCGGCATCCATCATCCGTGAGTGCTCCGACAGAGGCAAGGGCGTTCATACTCCCAGCGGCACAGGCGTATGGCTTGATACTCCCATGATCGAAAAGCTCCACGGCGAGGGAACCATCGAGAAGAGAATCCCCGCTATGATGCGTATGTACATGAACTACGGAATCGATATGAGAAAGGTTCCGATCCTCATTTACCCCACCCTCCACTATCAGAACGGCGGTCTCGAGATCGGCGGCGAGGGCTTCACAAAGGCTATCCCCAACCTCCTTGTTGCAGGTGAGGCTGTCGGCGGTATCCACGGAAGAAACAGACTTATGGGTAACTCCCTCCTTGACATTATCGTATTCGGCCGTAACGCAGGTAAGGCAGCGGCGGCTAAGGCAAAAGAAGTTGAGCTCGGCACCCTGAACCTTGACCACCTCCAGACTTACGCTGAGGAGCTCAAGGCGGCAGATGCGACCGCAGAGGGCGTATCTCCCATGCTTCTCCCCAACTACGCTCGCCACGAAAGATAAGAGAGGGGCGACGGATAAACAATGGAGTTTATTTCTAAGCTGATAAACCCCGGCAGCGCGGCTGTCGTGCTCCTCGGAGCATTCTTCATCACCTTCCTCGGCTACTGCCTCGGCAGGATCTCGATCAAGGGTGTATCCCTCGGAACAGCAGGCGTATTCCTCGTGGCTCTTCTGTTCGGTTATCTCTTCACCCTTCCGGGTCTGCAGGAGATCCCCGTTCTCTCGAAGTTCTTCATAGCAGATGCATCGGCTTCCGCTATGGACAGCTACGGATTTATCGGCGACATTGGACTTGTACTCTTTGTAACCGCGGTCGGTTCTATTGCAGGACCTAACTTCTTCCGCGACCTCAAGAAAAACGCAAAGACCTATCTCCCTATGGGAGCGATCATCATCGTCATCGGCGCGGGCGTCGCAACCGCCTTCGCGCTCATTCCCGGAATCGGCTCCGCTTTTGCAAGCGGAGTCCTCTCCGGAGCTCTCACCTCGACCCCCGCATTCTCCGCGGCTAAGGAGATCGCAGGCGATCAGGCGGCAATGGTATCCCTCGGTCAGGCGATCTCCTACCCCTTCGGAGTTGTAGGTGTTGTCCTCTTCGTTCAGATCATGCCGAAGATCCTCCGTGCCGATATGGCAAAGGAAAGGGCACTTATCGCCGCTCCTGCAAAGGCAGAGACTGTTGGAACAGAGGAAAAGAAGAAAAAGAAGAAATTTGATATTGACGGATTCGGTTTTGCCGCATTCGGTCTTGCAGTCGTCTTTGGACTTCTTCTCGGTTCGATCAAGATCCCGCTCACTTCCGCAGGCTTTGGAGGCTCTTGCTTCTCGCTCGGTATGACCGGCGGTCCGCTGATCATGGCACTCGTCCTTGCTCACTTCGGACACATCGGCCCGCTCAATATGAGAGTCAATACTCAGGTCCTCAAGATCTTCCGTGAATTCGGTCTGGTCCTCTTCCTTCTCGGCGCAGGCGTCGAGGGCGGAGTACAGCTCGTTGAGCAGATCCAGAACTCCGAGTACGGACTTATGATCGTTCTCTACGGCTTTATCGCAGGTGTCATCATCACCCTCATCCCGATGGTGGTCGGTTACATCTTCGCGAGAAAGATCTGCAAGCTGCCCCTTCTCAATACCCTCGGCTCGATCACCGGCGGTATGACCTCGACCCCCGCACTCGGTACCCTTATCAGCGTTGCCGAGACCGACGACGTTGCGGGCGCGTATGCTTCGACATACCCGATCGCACTTGTGCTTGTCGTATTTGCTTGCCAGATCATTGGTATTGTTTGCTGACGCAACACTTGTAAAACTGCGTTTTGCAGATTATTAATCGGTTATTGTTAATCTATTTTTATAGGAGAAACTTAAAAAATGCGTGAAATTAACGTACAGCAGATCATTGATACAGTAGAAAAGCTTTGTATCGATGCTAACACACATCTTCCCTCCGACGTTAAGTGTGCGATCAAGAATTGCCGCGCTTGCGAGGACGGCAAGATCGCTCAGGGCGTTCTTGATAACATCATCGAGAACTTCGAGATCGCAGACAACGAGAACGTACCGATCTGTCAGGATACCGGTATGGCTTGTGTATTCCTCGAGATCGGTCAGGACCTCCACATCGTTGGCGGCGACCTCACCGAGGCTATCAACGAGGGCGTTCGCCGCGGTTATACCAACGGCTACCTTCGTAAGTCGGTTGTCGGCGACCCCGTTCGCCGCGGCAACACCGGCGACAACACTCCCGCAATGATCTACACCGAGATCGTTCCCGGCGAGAACCTCAAGATCACCGTTGGCTCCAAGGGGTATGGAACGGAGAAAATGTCCGCTATCCGTATGTTCAAGCCCTCCGCAGGTCTTCAGGGCAACAAGGACTTCATCATCGAGACCGTTGAGGCTGCAGGCCCCAACCCCTGTCCTCCCATCGTTGTCGGCGTCGGAATCGGCGGCACCTTCGATAAGGCGGCTCTCCTTGCAAAGAAGGCTATCATGAGACCCATCGATTCCTGCCATCCCGATCCTTACTACGCTGATCTCGAGAAGGAAATGCTCGAAAAGATCAACGCTCTCGGCATCGGTCCCCAGGGCTTCGGCGGCAAGACCACCGCAATCGGCCTCAACATCGAAACTCTCCCCACTCACATCGCGGGTATGCCCTGTGCAATCAACATCAACTGCCACGTTACCCGTCATAAATCGGAGGTACTTTAATCATGGCAAGAAAGATCACACTTCCTCTTACCGAGGAGCTTGCAAAGACTCTCCACGCAGGTGATGAGGTTCTTGTAACCGGTATCATCTATACATCCCGTGACGCAGGTCACAAGAGAATGTGCGAAACTCTCGCGGCAGGCGAGAAGCTTCCCTTCGATCCCACCGATGCAACCATCTACTACGTTGGTCCCACTCCCGCAAAGCCCGGTCAGGTCATCGGCTCTGCAGGTCCCACCACCAGCGGACGTATGGACGCTTACGCTCCCACAATGATGAGCGTTGGCGCACGCGGCATGATCGGTAAGGGCGCACGCCTTCCCGAAGTCGTTGAGGCTATGAAGAAGTATTCTGGCGTTTACTTCGGTGCTATCGGCGGCGCAGGCGCACTTCTTGCAAAGTGCATCAAGAGCTGCGAGCTCATCGCTTACGAGGACCTCGGCGCAGAGGCTCTCCGCAAGCTCTATATCGAGGATATGCCCCTCGTTGTTATCATCGACAGCGAAGGCAACAACCTCTACGAGTCCGGCAGAAAGGCTTACCTCGAGAGCAAGTAATCACATAAAAAAACGACTCATCGCACCGCGGTGAGTCGTTTTTTATGTAAACATTACTATATTTTTTTGAAAAAAGTGCAAAAGGTCTTGACAAATTCAATAAAATAGTGTATCATTTAATTACCAATAAAATTTATGGAGGCTACCATGAAAAAACTTACAGCACTTCTTGTTGCCATCGTTCTTATGATGAATATGATGGCTATCTGTGCATCCGCAGCTAACTATGCTAATGCACAGCCTATCGACATTACAAATAACATCAAGTGGGTCACTTTGTACGAAATGTACGAAAAGAAGCTCCCCATCGTAAGAGCTGACGCTGTTTTCATTCCCGCAGTTGAGTATGAAGCAGCAACCGCTCCCGGCTCGGGTATGCGTACCATTACCATCACCGACTGGGCAGAGAAGGGCATGACCGCTTACTTCGATGACTATTTCAACCTCGGCGACGGCTTCTTTATGTATGACGGCGTTTGGGCAAACTCCGTTAAGGATCCCTATGACCATGGCCTTATGACCTACTCCTTCAATGTTCCCGAGACCGGCACATACGAGATCGTATTCCTCGGCTGCGGTCAGATCAAGGAAGAGAACGTTGATAATAACGAGAAGGACCGCGGATTTGCATTCCAGATCGACGACGGCGACATCATGCAGGTAAATATCTCCGATACCGAAGGTACCTTCCGTGAGTACAGCTACAACTACAACAAGGCTGATCTTGAGGCAGGCCGTATCTACACCACCAACGGCGTTAACAACAAGTACTATCAGCCCGTATACTACTACGGCATTCAGATCGCTTTGACTGCAGGTTCTCACACCCTTGATTTCTATCACCTCTTCACCAGCGGCGATTACGTATTTGAAAGCGGCAACGGCCCCCGTCTTAACTACTTCGGCGCATACGTTCAGAAGTACCTGACCGATGCTGAGCTTGCTGCATACGTATATCCCGAGCTCACCACCGAGGAAGTAACCACCGCAGCTCCCGAGCCCGAGACCACCAAGGCACCCGAGACCCAGGCTCCCGAGACTCAGGCTCCTGAAACTCAGGCACCCGAGACCCAGGCTCCTGCAACCCAGGCTCCCACCACCGAGGCTCCCAAGTCCGAGGGCGGATGCGGCGCAATGGTAGGCGTAGGCACCATCCTTGCTATTATCCCTGTAGCAGCTCTCGTTATCAAGAAGAAGAGAGACTAATTTCTGATCATAAAGATTAAGACTACATAAACCAAAGCCAACGGCGTTTGCCGTTGGCTTTGGTTTTGTGTTGGCAAACGTAAACTTTCTGTCAATTTTCCGCCTATTTGCCAATTCGGCTTGACAACGGGCTCTATATATGTTATAATATTATGATTTAATAGGTAGGAAACTTATTTTTTACCCCTAAACCACAGAATTTTTTATTGAACGGAGAGATAAAATGTACAGAATCGTTGAAAAAAAGATTTTGAACCCCACCGTCGTTCAGCTCCAGATCGAGGCTCCCCTTGTTGCTAACAAGGCAAAGCCCGGTCAGTTCATCATCCTTCGCGTGGATGAGAGCGGCGAACGCATTCCCCTTACCGTTGCAGGCACCAATAAGGAAGCCGGCACCGTTAAGATCATTTTCCAGATCGTCGGTGGCACCACCGAAAAGCTCAGCCACAAGGAAGAGGGCGACTACATTCAGGACTTCGTAGGTCCTCTCGGCGTTGCTACCCACCTCGATGGCCTGAAGAAGGTCTGCATCGTTGGCGGCGGCGTTGGTTGCGCTATCGCAATGCCTATCGCTGAGGCTCTTCACGCAAGAGGCGTTGAAGTCACCTCCATCATCGGCTTCAGAAACAAGGATCTTCTCATCCTTGAGGACGAGTTCAGAGCTTGCTCGAACACCCTTCGCGTTATGACCGACGACGGCTCCTACGGCGAGCACGGTAACGTTACCGTTCCGCTCAAGGAAATGCTCGAGGCAGGCGAGAAGTTCGATATGATCATCACCATCGGTCCTCTGATCATGATGAAGTTCGTAACTCTCACCGCAAAGCCCTTCGGCACTCCCGTAACCGTTTCGATGAACCCCATCATGATCGATGGCACAGGCATGTGCGGCGGCTGCCGTCTTACCCTCAACGTTGACGGTAAGAAGGTCACCAAATTCGCTTGCGTTGACGGCCCCGACTTCAACGGCTACGAAGTAGACTTCGACGAGGCTATGTCCCGCGGAAGAATGTATTTCGATTTCGAGCGCCACGCTCACGAAGAGACCTGCAATCTCTTCAAAAAGGAGGTACAGTAAAATGGCAAAGGCAAATATGTCACTCACCCGTAACCCCATGCCCAACCAGGATCCCCTGGTAAGAGCACATAACTTCGAAGAAGTAGCTCTCGGCTATTCCGAAGAGACCGCTATTGACGAGGCTAACCGCTGCCTTAACTGCAAGCATATGCCCTGCGTTGACGGCTGCCCCGTTAAGATACATATTCCCGAATTCATCGCAAAGATCAAGGAAGGCGACTTCGAGGGCGCTTACCAGATCATTTCGAAGTCCTCCTCGCTTCCCGCAGTTTGCGGCCGTGTATGTCCCCAGGAGACCCAGTGTGAGTCCAAGTGCGTTCGCGGCATCAAGGGCGAGAGCGTAGGTATCGGACGCCTTGAGAGATTCGTTGCTGACTGGCACAACACCTTTGCTACCGCAGAGCCTGTTCGTCCCGAGTCCAACGGTCACAGAGTTGCTGTTGTAGGCTCCGGCCCCTCCGGTCTTACTTGCGCGGGCGACCTCGCAAAGAAGGGCTATGAGGTAACCGTATTTGAGGCACTCCACACCGCAGGCGGCGTTCTTGTTTACGGTATTCCCGAGTTCCGTCTTCCCAAGGCTATCGTTGCCAAGGAAGTAGATACCCTCAAGAAGCTCGGCGTAAAGGTCGAGACCAACGTTGTTATCGGTAAGACCCTTACCGTTGACGAGCTCTTCGGTATGGGCTTTGAGGCTGTATTCATCGGCTCCGGCGCAGGTCTTCCCAACTTCATGGGCATTCCCGGCGAGTCCTACAAGGGCGTATATTCCGCAAACGAGTTCCTCACCAGATCCAACCTGATGAAGGCATATCTCGACAACCCCGAAACTCCCATTATGAAGGGCGGCAAGGTTGCAGTTGTCGGCGGCGGTAACGTTGCTATGGACGCTGCAAGAACCGCACTCCGTCTGGGCGCTGAAAAGGTTTACATTGTTTACCGTCGTTCGATGGAAGAGCTTCCCGCACGTAAGGAAGAGGTCGAGCACGCTGAGGAAGAGGGAATCGAATTCCGTCTCCTTTGCAACCCCACCGAGATCCTCGGCTACAACAACCCCGAAGATCCTCGCGATCCCAAGAACGGTTTCGTTACCGGCATGAAGTGTGTCAAGATGGAGCTTGGCGAGCCCGACGCAAAGGGACGCCGCCGCCCCGTTGTTATCCCGGACAGCGAGTTCGAGATCGAAGTTGACACCGTAGTTATCTCCATCGGTACCTCCCCCAACCCGCTGATCAAGTCCACCACCGAGGGTCTTGAGGTCAACGCACACGGCGGCATCATCGTCAACGAGGACGGACTTTCCTCCCGCAACGCGGTTTACGCAGGCGGCGACGTTGTAACCGGTGCTGCAACCGTTATCTCCGCAATGGGCGCAGGTAAGACAGCTGCTAAGGCAATCGACGAGTATCTTTCCAAGTAATACTATTTTGATTCTTCCGTGGCTGTTTATATTCAGTCACGGAAGAATGCATATAGGGCATTTAACCCGAAAAATTTTGCGCAGAAACTTTGCGCCTATATAAAGGAGAACAAAATGAACAGTTCTTTCGATTTCACCGTGGTGGATCAGATCCTGGCCGCCAACAACAATAGCCCACAGGCTATTATCGCTATCCTGCAGGATATTCAGGAGCACTACCGCTATCTTCCCAAGGAGATCGTCCCCCACCTTTCCGAAAAGCTCGGAATGAGCGAGGCGAAGATCTACAGCATTGCGACCTTCTATGAGAACTTTTCCTTCGAGCCGAAGGGCAAGTACGTCATCAAGGTCTGCGACGGCACCGCGTGCCACGTTCGTCACTCCACACCCGTTCTTGAGGCTCTTTGGAACGAGCTTGGACTTTCCAAGGAAAAGCACACCACAGATGACCTTATGTTCACCGTTGAAACTGTTTCCTGCCTCGGCGCTTGCGGTCTTGCACCGACTATGATGGTCAACGAGCAGGTCTACGCAGCCATGACCCCCGAAAAGGTTCTGGCAGTACTTGAAGAATTGAGAGGTAGAGGCTGATGATCAAAACACAGAATGAGCTTGCTCTCAATCGCACCGCGGCTCTTGATGCCATTGCTTCATATGATTGCCGCATCCTCGTATGCTCGGGCACGGGCTGTATCGCTACCGGCTCAAACAAGATATACGAGATATTTGCAGAGCTCGTAAAAGAGACCCCCGGCGTTACACTTGAGTTTGCTCCCCACGATGCAAAAGAGCACGAGGAGCTTGTCGGCGTAAAGAAGACAGGCTGCCAGGGCTGCTGTGAGCTTGGCCCGCTCGTCCGCATTCAGAAGGGCGAACGTGTCATTCAGTACGTAAAGGTCCAGCAGAGCGACTGCAAGGCTATCTTTGAAAGATCCGTTCTCGGTGACGAGGTCATCGAAGAACTCCTTTATCATAAAGCGGGAGAGGCATTCCGCAGCCCTTCCGACATTCCCTTTATCGCAAAGCAGACCCGCATGGTTCTTGAAAATTGCGGACGCTTTGACAGCGAATCACTCGACGAATATCTTGCCTCGGGGGGCTTCAAGGCTCTCGAAAAGGCTATGTTCGAAATGAGCCGCGAGGAAGTTATCGAGGAGATCGATAAATCTGGTCTCCGCGGACGCGGAGGAGGCGGATTCCCCGCAGGCAGAAAGTGGAAGCAGGTTGCTTCGCAGAAGGAGAAGGTCCGTTACGTTGTTTGTAACGGCGACGAGGGCGACCCCGGCGCATTTATGGACGGTTCTGTAATGGAAGGCGACCCCTACAAGCTTATCGAGGGTATGATGATCGCGGCTTATGCAGTAAGCGCGGAAAACGGTTATATCTACGTGCGCGCCGAGTACCCGATGAGCGTCAGCCGTCTGAAGCTCGCCATCAAGACTCTCGAGGAGAGAGGTCTGCTCGGTGACAATATTATGGGCACCGATTTCAGCTTCCATATGCACATCAACCGCGGTGCGGGTGCGTTCGTATGCGGCGAGGGCTCGGCTCTGACCGCATCCATCGAGGGTAACCGCGGATTCCCGAGAGTTAAGCCCCCCAGAACCGTTGAGCACGGTCTTTTCGACAAGCCCACGGTTCTCAACAACGTAGAAACATATGCAAACGTGCCGAAGATCATCGAGATGGGCGCGGATTGGTTCCGCGCTATCGGCACAGACAACAGCTCGGGTTGTAAGACCTTCTCGCTCACCGGTGCGATCGAGAATACCGGCCTTATCGAGGTTCCCATGGGAACCACCCTCCGCGAGGTCATCTTTGACATCGGCGGCGGTATGAAGAACGGCGCAGAGTTCAAGGCAGTTCAGATCGGCGGCCCTTCGGGCGCTTGCCTTACAAAGGAACACCTTGATATGCCTCTTGATTTCGACACCCTCAAGAAGGTCGGCGCAATGGTCGGCTCGGGCGGTCTCGTTGTTATGGACGAGAGCACCTGTATGGTCGAGGTTGCACGCTTCTTTATGAATTTCACTCAGAACGAGTCCTGCGGTAAGTGCGTTCCCTGCCGTGAGGGTACCAAGCGTATGCTTGAGATCCTTGAGAGGATCGTTGCAGGCGAGGGCCGCGACGGCGACATCGAGCTCCTTCTCGAGCTCGCGGAGACCATTTCCGCAACCGCTCTTTGCGGTCTCGGCAAGTCGGCTCCCAATCCCGTTGTAAGTACCATCAAGAACTTCCGCGAGGAATATGAGGCGCACATCTACGAGAAGAGATGTCCCGCAGGCGCTTGCCAGAAGCTCAAGAGGATCTATATCGACCCCGAGCTTTGCAAGGGATGCTCCAAGTGCGCAAGACAGTGTCCCGTTGAGGCTATCAGCGGTAAGGTAAAGGAACCCTTCTCGATCGATCTTGAGAAGTGCATCCGCTGCGGAAGCTGTATCTCGACTTGCCCGTTTGGGGCTATTAAGGAGGGCTAAATCATGAGCGAAAAACAGTATATGACAATAGACGGTATTCCGGTTGAAATAAACGGCGAGAAGAATATTCTCGAGCTTTGCCAGAAGATCGGCATCAAGATGCCCACATTCTGCTACCACTCCGATCTTTCGATCTACGGCGCGTGCCGTATGTGTATGGTCGAGAACAAGTGGGGCGGCATCGAGGCAGCTTGCTCGACTCCTCCCCGCGCGGGAATGGAGATCAAGACCAACACCGAGCGTCTTCGCCGTTACCGCAAGAATATCCTCGAGCTTCTTCTTGCAAACCATTGCCGCGATTGCACGGTTTGCGAGAACAACCAGAACTGTAAGCTCCAGGAGCTTGCAATGCGCTTCAACATTGAGGGCGTTCGCTTCCCCAACCGCGCAAAGTCCACAAGGAACGACGATACCTCGTCTGTTTGCATCGTCCGCGACGCGGGCAAGTGCATCCTCTGCGGCGACTGCGTAAGAGTTTGTAACGAGATCCAGAACGTCGGCGCGATCGACTTTGCTCACCGCGGCTCGAAGATGGTCATCTCCACCGCCTTCGGCAAGCCTCTCGCAGAATCCCCCTGCGTCGGATGCGGTCAGTGTGCGGCTGTTTGCCCCACCGGTGCTATCGTAGTAAAGAATAATATCGAGTGCGTTTGGGACGCTATTTCCGACCCGAACGTAAGAACAAGCGTGCAGATCGCGCCCGCAGTCCGTGTTGCGATCGGCAAGGAGCTCAAGTGCCGTGACGGCGAGAACGTAATGGGCAAGATCGTTGCCGCACTTCGCCGTATGGGCTTTGACGAGATCTATGACACCACTCTCTCCGCAGACCTCACGGTTATGGAGGAGACCGCGGAGTTCATCGACCGCCTCGAAAACGGCGGCAAGCTCCCGCTCATCACCTCCTGCTGTCCCGGTTGGATCCAGTATGCCGAGAAGAAGCATCCCGAATTCCTCGAGAACATCTCCACCTGCCGTTCTCCTATGCAGATGATGGGATCTCTCGTCAAGGATCAGAACCAGGGTGCCGAGCAGAAGATGTTCCACGTTGCAATTATGCCCTGTACCGCAAAGAAGTTCGAGGCTTCGCGCCCCGAGTTCACCAAGAACGGCGAGCCCGACGTTGATGCAGTCATCACCACTCAGGAGCTCATCCGTATGATCAAGGAGTCGGGTCTTGTATTCGACGAGCTCGAGCCCGAGGCAGTTGATATGCCCTTCGGCACCGTTTCGGGTGCGGGCGTTATCTTCGGCGTGACCGGAGGCGTAACAGAGGCAGTTCTTCGCCGCGTTTCCGAAAACAAGTCGCGCGCGGGTCTCCTCGAGGCTGCAAACGCAGGTCAGCGCGGTATGGAAGGTATCAAGGAATTCTACCTGCCCTACGGTGATCGTCAGCTCCACATTGCAGTTGTAAGCGGACTTGGCAACGCCGAGAGAGTCCTTCTCCGCGCATCTGCAGGCGAGCATTTCGATTTCATCGAGATCATGGCTTGTCCCGGCGGCTGTGTAAACGGCGGCGGTCAGCCCTACTTCAGCAACGCCAAGGAAGCAAGAAGCAAGGGACTTTACGAGGCTGACAGAATGCTCAGCATTCGTCGCTCGCAGGAAAATCCGATCGTAAACTCCGTTTACAAGAAGATCATCAAGGACCGCGCTCACGAGCTCCTCCACGTTTATTACACCGCAAAACACGAAGACTGATTCCATAATGAATGCGGTGGCTCTGCCACCGCATTCGGATTATATTCATAAGGTATAAAAATGCGTAAATTTGATACAAAAGTTCAACATCTGAAATATAAGGTACTCCGCGAGGTTGCTCGCCTTGCCTGGAACGACACGCTTCTTGAGAACTGCATCGACATTCCCAAGACCATCGTTCCCGGAAACGAGCCGACGATGCGTTGCTGTGTATACAAGGAGCGCGCGATCCTCGGCGAGCGTGTCAAGCTTGCCATCGGCGGCGACAGACAGAATCCCAACGTCATCGAGGTCATCGAGATCGCTTGCGATGAGTGTCCCGTCAGCGGATATGAGGTCACAAACGCCTGCCGAGGCTGTCTTGCCCACCGTTGCGAGGACGTTTGTAAGAAGGGCGCGCTCTCCTTCGACGAAAACCACGTCGCGCACATCGACAAATCAAAGTGCGTCGAGTGCGGCGCCTGCGCGAAGGTCTGCCCCTACACCGCTATCGTAAAGCGCACCCGTCCCTGCCAGAATGCCTGCAAGGTCAAGGCAATTTCGATGAACGAGCAGAAGGCGGCTCTTATAGACAACAACAAGTGCATCCGTTGCGGTGCCTGCGTTTATCAGTGCCCCTTCGGTGCGATCTCGGATAAGTCCTTCATCGTTGACGTCATCGAGATCATCAAAAAGAGCAAGCGCGAGGGCTCGGGCAAGGTCTATGCCATGGTCGCCCCCTCGATCGCCAGCCAGTTCACTTATGCGAAGAACGGTCAGGTCATCACGGGTCTGCGCAAGCTCGGATTTGACAAGGTCATCGAAGCCGCTCTCGGCGCCGATCTTGTCGCGCTTGCCGAGTCGCGCGAGCTTGTGGAAAAGGGATTCCTCACAAGCTCCTGCTGCCCCGCTTTTGTGACCTACATAAACTCCGCTTTCCCGAATCTGAAGGAGTTCATCTCGCATAATCCCTCGCCGATGGCACTTCTTGCGAAGGTCATCAAGGAGCGCGATGCGGATGCAAAGGTCATCTTCGTCGGCCCCTGCACGGCAAAGAAGGGCGAGGCTCAGCGTGAGGAAGTCAAGCCCTACGTTGACGCCGTCATCACCTTCGAGGAGCTTCAGGCTCTCTTCGACAGCCGCGATATCGACATCACTCTGCTCGAGGAATCGGGACTCGACGACGCATCCTATTACGGACGCATCTTCGCCCGCTCGGGCGGTCTTTCCGAGGCTGTTGCTGCGGCAATGGCGGAGCAGAATATCGAATTCGATCTCAAGCCCGTCATCTGCGACGGAATCGAGGCTTGCCGCGTGGCACTTCTCAAGAAGAATAAGAATCTCCTTGAAGGCAATTTCATCGAGGGAATGGCGTGCATCGGCGGCTGTATCGGCGGCGCCGGCTGTCTGACCCACGGCGAGAAGAATAAGACCGAGGTCGATAAATACGGCAAGGAAGCGGCGGACAGGAAGATTTCCGATGCGGAAATCAAGTGAACAGTGGTTAGTGGACAGTGGACAGAAAGATGCGGGTTACTGCTATAATTTTGTACAATACATAGAATTTTTGTACTGTACAATAACATAATAAGAAAAAACTCTCGGATATTTTGAAGTAATTCAAGATATCCGAGAGTTTTGATTAATTTAATTATAAACCAAATAATGAATAGAAATGATAAACAAAATTAATCATTCGCATCTTTCTGTCCACTGTCCACTAACCACTGTTCACTTCTTAACGCCGACAATCCTGCCAACGTAAAGGTCGCTCGCATCATCGACAGGACGATATGCGACATTCGCAATCACCTCTTCGGGGCGCGGATTGATCCATTCGATTTGGTAGAGCGTGATTCGCTCTCCGTTTTCATCGTATTTTTCAATGCCGTCGGTTTCCCAAGCGGTTATGTAGCCGTTGTGGCGGTAATATTGGTGCGTAAAGGGCTGATGGTGGCGGCGTTTGCAGTGACCGATGTTGCCCGCGTAGGTCACGGGGAGGATCTTTTCCGCACCGCTTTCGTATGTGATGACGTAGTTGCCTATCACCTCAAGCGGCTTCCAGGGTACTCTATGCCGCTCGCGGAGGGCTGTGTGCTCGATCAGCAGGCTGTCGAATCTGCCGTTTAAGTCAAATGTCTCCCCAATGGCACCGCCATCATAAAGGATCGTTTCGTTATGGGGTGCGAGCGATGGGTAGCGCACTTGCTTCAAATGCTCGCGCAGTTGCGGTAGGATTCCCGAAATGATCTTGTCGTAGGCATAGCGCGCGTGGCGGGTGTAGGAATCCGACCACATCATCTGCGCGGAATACAGGAAATCATAAAGCTTTCCTTCTCGCGCGAGTGTTTCCTCGTCGGTCTGCACCCAGGAAGAAACCTGCGCCCCGCGCATACCCGCTTTGCGGATGCGCGATTCATATCGCGGATAGTGGCTGGAGTACATATTGCCCATTATGACCTCGAATCCCTCGCGAAGCAGATTGTCCTCGATGTCCTTGTCAACGTGGAAATACCAGATGAAATCGAGCATCACGATATCCTTCGGGATTCGGCTGATCGCGGACGGAGTCTTGTATTTTGTGACGGGCTGGAGCATATCCGACCAGATCATCATACTAAGTCCGCGCTCTGCAAGGTAGTCGTGCAAGCGACAGAGATCTTCTGCAAGAATATCTGCGGGATCGCGCTTGCTGCAAACGGGGCAAACGCCAATCTGATAGATCTCGTCGTGACCCATATGCACGTACTTTTTCGGCTTGAAGACTTCGATGATCTCGTCCATCAGGTCGAAAAGGATCTCGTATGACTTCGGATTCGAGGGGCAGAAGCAATGCGCGTAAAAATCCTTGGGCGGGATGTCTGCAAAGCGCTCGTCAACGGCTTCAAAAACGGGAGCGTCAACGGGGCGTTCGGCAATGTCGGGGTGTGCCAGCGTCATAAATTGTACGTGCCCGAGGCTCTGTATCTCGGGGATGATCTCGATGCCGAAGCTGCGGGCGTAATCGATCAGGTCGCGGATGTCCTCGTGCTCGACGATTTGCTTTCCGCCCACACTACCGTGAGGGAAGGGAGGCCATTCGCCTGCATCCGCGCGGCGGTTGCCTTCAAGGAAAGCTTCGTTGATCTCGGGATGCGAGTGATAACGCATTGCTCCCGCAAGCTCCATGATGATGTGATTGTAGCCCATGGGCGAGAGCAGATATTTGATCAGCCGCTTGGTGTAATCCATACGGTCGGGCGCGGGAACAAAAAGGTGCACGCCGCGAAATTCGCAAAAAGGCGCATCCTCAATGCGGCAATTCGGGATGGAGGAGGCGTCGATCAACTTGATAAGCGTTTCTGCACCCTGAACAAAGCCGCGCAAGTCTGAAGCTTCAATGGTGATGCGCTCTGCGTCAGCAGTCAGCGTGTAGCCGTTTGCGGCAATATCGGCGCGGTGGATGAAGGCGATATTACCATCATCCGCGCGGCTGACGGACAGAGAGACGGTTTCGTAAAGCTTTTCTTCAAGAATTGCGATGGCATTTTCTGCCTCGGCGCAATCTGCGCTGACGGTATTGTAATCTGCGATCGGAAGGCGTTCCGCGCTTGTCAGATCAAATTTCGCGGGAGTGGGATAGAGCTGTTCACCCGAAAAATCCGCACCGTAAAGCTCAATGCCCTCAAGGATCACGTCCGAAAGCTCGGCGTTGATGCTCAAAATTACACTCTCGTATTCTCCCTCGGCGTGAAGTGCGATCTCCTTTTGCGAGATGGCTTTTCCCGTTTCGCTGTGGTAAGAGTCGACTAATCGTTCCTTATCCGCCGTGAAAAGCGAAACGCAAACGGGCTCGGATTTTGCCCCAAAGTGCAAAACGATGCTGTCGAGCCATAGACCTTCGGGAATGCGAATTTGCAGGTCAAGCCCCGAGGGAGCCAGCTCGCTCCAAGCTATCGCCAGACGCTCCCCGCTAAAGGGATCGCCCGATTCTTTGAATTTCGGAGCGTTTCCGTTGTCCGATCTTACTGCTTGCCACTCGAGGGCGGCAATTTTGTCATTTAATTTTCCTATAAACATAATGTTCTACCATCCTTACCAAGGAATATAATCGGGATTTCGCTCGGGCATCAGCATCTCGATCGAGTTCTGCTAACCGCGGATGAGGGTGAGCATTTCCTATGCTTTTGTTTTAATAATCATATCCGCTTCAATATTTCGGATTTTGTCAGCCCTCCGAATTTTTTAGCAAAGGAATCGAAATCGGTGTCGGGTTTAAGTCCGAGGCAGGCGAAAATTTCATTCAGAAATTCACGGTTTTCGGGGTTAAGCAGATTGTTTTTGTAATTATCATATTGGCGGTGTTTTTCATCGGGAACGGCATCCTGAGGATCTATACCCATTCCCACTCCGCCGTGCGGCGAGGAATAGCCGTCAAGATAGTTTTTCAGCTTATCCGAAAGACTCTCATAGCCGAGCTCGGTCTGCGCAAAGCCCCATTCGATATAAAGCGTGTATTCCTTTTTCGGCATAATACCGTCACGCATCAGCATATCTTGCGAAAATAGGGTGAAATGCGGGGATCGGGTGACTATCTTGGTGCAAACAAAGTTGAATTCGAGATCGTCCTCGGTGAGCTTTTTGTGATCGACGATTGTATGCGCTCCCCAGATAATATCGTTGTCGCCGCAGATATCCACGCGCCCGAGCGGGATCTTTTCGAGATCGTGCGCGGTGAGGTTCGGATCGTCGGTTATTAGATTATAATACCGAACCATAATCGGAACCATCATAAGCGAGCGCAAGCTATGTTCTTTTGGCAGCTCGGGCATTTTATGGAATCGTCTGACCTCACCAGTGATAATACCGTAGCAATAGCGGCTGCGGTCGAGCTCCATTCGGAAAATATCGCCTGTTTTGTATTTGACCGTTACCTTTTGGGCATTTTTGAATGCTTCGAGCTTGTCGAAATAATCCTCAGGGCAGGTTGAAATGTAGTATTTCATAAACTCGTGGAAATCCTCATCCGAGCGGATGAGCGCGGTTTTTCCATATTCACCGATCGGAAACCACTTATTTGCGCGGGGATTGGAAAGCCCGAAACCGCTGTCTCGGTTTAGCTGAAATGAAATAGCGAATTGGCACCCGAATGCCGTAACATTGTTGATATTTGAAGCCGATAGCTTTTTCGGCTTGCCGCGCGAGGTCAGAGGGAGCAGTAATTCGCGGTTTGAGGTCTCAAGATGGGTGTCATATTCGGAATGACTTCCGTAATTCTCGACACCGCTGTCGAGAAAACGCCGCGTTTCGGTAATGACCTTGACGATGACGTCGCCGTCAAAGAATGCGGTAAGCCCGGTGTACCATATGTTCGTTTTGCTGTAATATTTTCTTACTTCCCAATCGGGAGAGATCGGCTCGAGCGCGAGATATCGGCGTTCTTCGTCGGTCAGGTCGACGAGATAAGGGCTGCCGTAGAGCTTTTTCCATTCGTTTGAGTTCATCTTAATGCCTCCTACAGTTCAAGTGATGAAGGCTCAAGGAGAAATTGTTCTATACCGACGTAGAGAATACCGCTTTCATCTCTCCAGGGGATGATCCTGTCCTTGACGACGACGATTTTTTTGAATGAATCGGGTATGCGTGAATAGGGGCGTATTTCCTGAAGGCGCTTGTCTTCGTTTCCGACGCTGAGAGCGGACTGGATGTAATACCTTTGATCGCCTTGGCTTATGACAAAATCTACCTCAAGATTCGTTTTTTTACTTCTGCCTTCGCTGTCCTTGTAATTGTATTCAACAATTCCAACATCCACGGTATAACCGCGCACGATCAGTTCGTTGTAAATGATATTCTCCATAATGTGATTTTCTTCTGTTTGTCTGAAGTTCAGACGGGCGTTTCTCAGACCGATATCCGAATAATAATATTTCAGCGGTGAGCCGATATATTTTCTCCCTTTTATATCATACCTTTGAGCCTTATATATCATAAAAGCATCAATGAAGTAATCGAGATATCTGGAGATCGAATCCGCGCTGATCTTTTCACCGTTTACGCTAGCGAAAGTGTCTGCCATTCTTGTAGGATTGGTCAAAGATCCGACAGAGGATGAAATCACATTGAGTATATCGTCGAGAATTGCCTTATTTCCGATCTTATGCCGTTCAAGAATATCGGAAATATAGATTTTATCAAAAATATCGGATAAGTATTTGGCTTTAGCGCGGTGGTCGGGCAGTGAAGCAACAAACGGCATTCCGCCGTATGTGAAATACTCCTGCCATGCATCTCGCTTGTCACCCTTATATGCTCCGTAAAATTCCGAAAACGAAAGCGGATGAACACGGATCTCGTCCCCTCGCCCGCGAAATTCGGTCAGAATATCAGAGGAAAGCATTTTTGAATTTGAGCCGGTGACGTATACGTCAGCATTTTTCTTTTTCATAAGACCCAAAAGCACATCGACAAAGGAAACCGTCTCGCTTTCATCCTCGAGATAAGGATTTTTAATGGTTTTGACCTTTTGGATCTCGTCGATGAAAATATAATAGGTTTCATTCGACTTCGAAATGATCTCGCGAATATATTTGCCCAGTTCAATGGGATTTCTGTATCGAATGTTTTCGTCATCATCAAGAGCAAGCTCGATTATATGATCGTCATCAACACCTGTCGACTTCAGATACTGATGGTATATCTCAAACAAAAGATAGGATTTTCCGCAGCGTCTTATGCCTGTGATGACTTTGATAAGACCGTTGTCCTTCTTTGCGATCAGTTGATCTAAATATAGTTTTCTTTCTATCATAATAATTCTCCTGCGGTGAAAATTCGTATTTATACCTTTTCACCGCAAATTATATCATATTATTATCGTTTTGTCAATATAGTTATGCGGCAAAAATTCGTATTTATACCTTTTCGCCGCATCAATAATTACTTTTTTATAAAAATCTCTTTCGGGGATTTACAATCGTTCTAAAAAATGGTATAATAAACTCGAATAAATATTTGGAGGTTACCTATGGCAACCAAGGTTTTTGAAAGAAGAAGAAAAGAGGACATGCCTGTCCTTGCTATTTGCTATGATTTTGATAAAACGCTCTCGCCCGACGATATGCAGGCGCAGGGATATATTCAGTCGGTGGGCTACGACGTCGGCGAATTCTGGAAGGAAACGAATGAGCTTGCCGAGCAGAACGAGATGGATCAGAACCTCGCTTATATGCTCAAAATGGTGCGCGAGGCGGAGGGAAATATCGTTTTCAGCCGCAAGACTCTTGCCGATTACGGCTCGAGGGTGACTCTGTTCCCCGGAGTCGAGGATTGGTTTTCCCGCATTCGCGAGTACGGCGCGGGGAAGGGTGTTAAGGTCGAGCATTATATAATCTCATCGGGACTCAAGGAGATGATCGAGGGCACGCGCGTTGCGGGCGAGTTTGAAAAGATATATGCCTCATCCTTCTATTACAACGAGCGCGGACTTGCCGTCTGGCCTGCGCAGGTCATCAATTACACCAACAAAACGCAATTCCTTTTCAGGATCGAAAAAGGCGTGCTTGACGTCAACGATTCCGCCGTCAATGATTCCTTTGCGCCCGAGGAACTTCGCGTACCTTTCAGAAATATGGTCTACATCGGCGACAGCGACACCGACGTGCCCTGCATGAAGCTCGTAAATTCCAATGGCGGACACTCGATCGGCGTTTATCATACCGAAACGAAGGACAAGACCAAGGTACACAAGATGATGCGCGACAAACGCATCAAGTATTTCGCGCCCGCAGATTACAGGGAGGGCGGCGAGCTTGATGTGCTCGTCAAGGCGATCATCGACCGCACCGCGACAAATGAGGTGCTCGAATCGCAGCATTACTCCTGCAAGAGCGCAACCGCCGCCGCTGAGAGCAATATCGGCGCGGACGAGCAGAGAAGAAGTGACCTCATCATGGCACTCGAGGACAGCCACAGCTTTGCACAGACGCATAAGATCATCGCAGAGCTCGCAGAGGTCAAGGAGTGGACGCTTGACGAGAAGGAAGCACTTTTCACAGCCGCCCTCGGCAACAGCCAGGTGCATTACATCCTCGGCGACGGGGACGTAAAGGCTTTTTTCGCCTCGCTTCTCTGCGATGCGAAAATATCCGATGCTGCGCTTGAGATCAAGGCGGAGATCGAAAAGGAATGAATATGAGTAAGGAAATAGAGTCGATCCGCGAAATACTTCGCGAGGCGAAGCACGTTGTCTTTTTTGGCGGTGCGGGCGTTTCGACCGAAAGCGGGATCCCCGATTTTCGCGGCAGCGGAGGGCTTTATACATCTGAGGGCGAGGGCAACGAGTACTATCTCAGCCGCCGCTGTCTGACGATCAATCCACTCGCGTTCTACAATTTTTATAACAAAAATATGGTATACCCCGATGCAAAGCCGAATCGTGCTCATTATGCTTTGGCGAAGCTCGAAGAAAAGGGGATCCTCAAGTCCGTCATAACGCAAAATATCGATGGTTTGCATCAATCCGCGGGCAGCAGGCGTGTTATCGAGCTGCACGGCACCGTCAGTAGGCACTATTGTATGCGTTGCGGCAAGGTTTGTGAGCCGAACACTCTCGGGAAAGATGAAATCGTGCCGAAATGTCCCGCGTGCGGAGGCATAGTCCGCCCCGACGTCACTCTTTACGGAGAAGCTCTCGACGGTTTCACTTTCAGGGATGCAGAGAATGAGATTGCGGCTGCCGATGTGCTCATTGTCGGCGGTTCATCGCTGACGGTTTATCCCGCCGCGTCACTCGTCGGAAATTTCGAGGGCAAGCACCTCATAATCATCAATTATTCGCCGACTGACTATGACCGATCCGCGGAATTCGTTATCAGAGAATCCGTTGGCGAGGTTCTTTCCGCGCTGGCGGAAGGTATATAAACATTTGGAGTACGACATGAAAAACGACAAAAAACTGATTCTCATAGCCGATGATGAAAAGGAGATCCGCGATGTGGTCGGGCTTCTTCTTCGCGGCGAAGGCTACGAGGTTATGGCGGCGGAGGACGGCGAAGAGGTGCTCGCTCTGGCATCGTCCGAGGTCGATCTTTATCTCCTCGACGTGAATATGCCGCGGCTTTCGGGCATTATGGCGGCGGCGGAGCTCCGCAAGAAATATGATACGCCGATTGTCTTCCTCACCGCTTTTTCGGGCGAGTCCGATAAGGTTATGGCATTTTCCGCGGGAGCGGACGATTACATAGTCAAGCCGTTCTCTAATATCGAGCTTCTTATGCGAGTCCGCGCGATCCTTCGCAGAAGTGTCAATGTCGCCCCGCCCGAAAAGGAACCCGAGGTGAACAGACTTGCGATAGGCGACCTTTTCATTGATCTTGATACGCAATCCATAGTTAAAAACGGAGATACTATCGCGCTGACCTATACCGAATTCAAGATCCTCGAGCTGCTTGCCTCGCACAGAAAGAAGATATACTCGCTCGACAATATCTATGAGAGTATATGGAACGAGAACGCGGTGGGCAATGACGCGATAATGGTTCATATCAAGAACATCCGCAAGAAGCTCGGCGACGATTCGCGCAATCCCGCATATATAAAAACCGCGTGGGGAAGGGGATATTACATTGACTGATTCGAGAAAGAGTAAGCTGTCTTTTGAAATACTCGGCGATCTTGCGATATCACTTGCGGCGGCGGTATGCCTTTTCTGTCTGCTTGTATTTCTTGCATTGCATATAGCCGATAGCTTTGTTTACTCGCAGAATATCGAAATGACGGATATCGATCTCGACTATATGACAAGCCGGATATTCAGCCTTGGGGCGATAATATCGGTTCTGGTCTTCGTTATGCTCTTTTTGTTCCTGCTCGGCCAGCGGCTTTCATATATTCCGAAGATCGCAAAGGGCATCGAGGCGCTTCACTCGGGCGAGGAGCACACCGTTCCCGTCGAGGGCAATGACGAGCTTGGCGATCTTGCGCGCTCGATCAATTATCTTTCCGAAACGCAAAAGCGCGTTCGCGCCGAGGAGGCGGCTTTGCAAAGCGAAAAGGAAGAGCTCATCCGCTCGCTTTCACACGATATCAGAACGCCGCTGACATCCATTATGTCCTATTCGGAGCTTTTGACGTCGGGTGATCTCCCCGAGGCAGAGCGCCGAAACTATCTTGAGCTTATCCGCAAAAAGAGCTTGCAGATCAAGGAGCTGACCGATATTCTTCTTGACGGCGGCGCAAGAAAGCTTGAGCGCTTCGATGATGCCCGCTTGCTGTTTTGTCAGCTTGTCGATGAATTTGAATCCTCTCTTGAGGATGATTTCAGCATCGAGGCAAAGGTTACGCTTTCGCCGTTTGTCGGCAATTTCGACGTCCGCGAGCTTCAAAGAGTTTTTGACAATCTTGCGTCAAATATAAGAAAATACGCCGACAGGCAAAGCCCGGTTGCAATTTCACTTTCCCTTGCGGAGGGCAAACTGACGCTTTCGCAGGAGAACCGCATACGCGCGGATATTGAAAAGAGCGAAAGCTACGGCATCGGGCTCAAAAGCATCAAGCGCATTGCGGGGCTTTACGGCGGCAGTGCCTGTGTTGAGGAAGAACACGGAATCTTTCGCATAACCGTCGTTTTTACCGATTTTTCATAGATCTTCTTTAGAATTCTTCAGAATTTCCTCGCTGTTTTCTTCAGAAGTCTGCGGTATAATATAGACACAAAAGAAAAGCAACCCAAAAACAAACAATGAAAGTGAGGAAATTAAAATGTTGACTTCTCTTGATCTTTTGGTAATCTCCTTTATGGCTATCACAGCGCTCAGCCTGCTTGCGGCACTTCTGATGTTCCTTATCAGAAACAAGACCGTCAGAAGGGTCAGCCTCTATATCGTTTCTGCGCTCGCATTATATCTTGCGGCAATGGGATTCTATATTGCGCTTTACGGCTTCGTCGGTCAGGCATTGATCGCGCTCCTTGCAGGCGCTGCGGCGATCGGGGCTGTAGTCCTTGATATCATCGGCGCAAAGAAGGGACTCGACCGTCTCAGCCTTGCTTCAAGGATCTGCGCGGTAGCGGCTCTCGTTATCGGCTTTATCAACGCCATCTCCTGAAACATCTGCGGAGGCATATAATGCGCTACACAAAAATGCACGGCATCGGGAACGATTATCTCTTCGTTTTCGGAGAGGTTCCCGCAACCGCCGCACAGCTTGCGGTGAAATATTCAAACAGACAAAGCGGTATCGGCTCGGACGGGATGATCTATATCAACTATTCGGACATAGCCGATTTCTCGATGCGTATCTTCAACGCCGACGGAAGCGAGGCGAAAATGTGCGGCAACGGCATCCGTTGCGTGGCAAAATTCGTCCGCGAAAAGGGATACACCGACAAGGATGAGCTGACCGTCGAGACTCTTTCGGGCGTCAAGCATCTCCTGATAGACGGGGGTGGCGTCACGGTCGACATGGGAAAAGCGGAGATTTCGGATGATTTAATGCTTGATCTTGGCTTTGAATGCACACCCGTCAGCGTCGGAAACCCGCACGCGGTGATATTTACCGATGACGTCGCGCTCATTCTCCTTCGCGACATTGGGCCGAAGATCGAATGCAATAAGGCTTTCCCCGGCAGGGTCAACGTTGAATTTGTTTCAGTTGTTGGCGATAACGAGCTCCGAATGCGAGTCTGGGAGAGGGGAAGCGGCGAGACTCTTGCCTGCGGCACGGGCGCTTGCGCCTCCGCCGCGGCGGCTGTGAGTAAAGGTTTGTGCCGAACGGGCGAACCGATCAAGGTGCACCTCGACGGCGGCGACCTCGAAATTACCGTCAAAAACGACTTCACCTGTCTAATGCGCGGCCCCGCGGAATTTGTTTCCGAGGGTGAAATAGAATAATACAACACAGCAGCATCTTCCGAACGAAAGATGCTGCTGTGTTGTATATTATTACTTCGATAGATTGTAATTGGTTTAAGTGAAAGATTCCTTGTTCTTCATCACAAAGTTATAGTTCAATTCGTTCAGATCGTCTTCGTAGTCGTAGAAAGCGCTGTCACATTCATCCAAAATTTCATTGATTTCATCGTTATCCATCTCGTCTAACATTTTCTCCCGTTCGTCTCTGTCAACGGGAATGTCCCGACCGAATGCTGCAATTGCCTTCCGGCAAATAGCGGCGGTTGCATTTGCCCCGATTGCGGTAAATGCACTTACCAGTTCACCTGAGAAATTGCCACCGGAATTGTAGAAAAACTGAGAAAAGCCGCCATTGTTTACTTCCATTTCAAGGGTCTGGGTAATGTAGAAGATTCGTTCTGCCTCGCTCAAAACAGACATATCATCGCCATACCGAGTTTTATTTTCAAGATGTTCGGTCATAGCGACAACAAAATCGTTTGTGTCGGTCAAACTCCAGATGTGTTCCATATCAGTGCTCCTTTCAATTTGTCAAATGCAATTTTATTGATTGATATTATTATAACATAAAAATACCATTAAGTAAATATATAGTTTGAATTATTTCGGGCAAAGATAGCTAATTAATATAATTTATCTCCAATGGTCGCGCTTGTCGTATATGCAGTACAGACTCCGATCTCCTCATTCACCGCTCCTCGCGGTCCCCTTTCCCCGCTGGGGAACGCTAAGGGTTTAGTGCTAATCGCTAACTATTCAGCGAAGACGACATAGCAATATAATTATGCATATCAAATTGGAATATTTTATTGAAAAAGTTTGCAAAAAACTCCATCACGAGTGCGGAATAATCTAAATAAAAATATTCCAATCTGCCCAAACAAAATTAAAGCAATATCCGATGTTCGCTGAATATCAAAGGAGTTTGCAGACGCCATTAAGCGTTCCCCAGCGGGGAAAGGGGACCGCGGGGAGCGGTGAATGAGGAGATCGGAGTCTGTACTGTACAAAGGATAGGCGTACTTATTATGATTCAATACACCAAGAACGCTTTGTTCGCACTTGCTGATTATTCATTTTTCATTATTCATCAGCGAAGCGGCTTCATTATTCATTACAAAACATATGTTGGTCAAATGAATAATGAATAATGAAGGATGAAGAATGAATAATGGTAATGTCCCCCGCCACTTTATATAAACTTTCTGTAAAACAATCCCCAGCGCTATTGACATTGATATATAAAGGATATATAATTAATAGGTAGCTTTTTTTGGAGGACACGACTTGATATGAAAACAAAGACCGAAGAGATGTATGCCTCGATGAACCCATGGCGGCTCTTTTTTGTTGTTGCGATGCCGGGTATGATCAGTATGTTCGCAATGTCGGTATACAGCATCATTGAAGGCATTTTTATAGGACAAACACTTGGAGAGGGCGCTTTTGCGGCGGTGAATATCGCAATGCCCCTCGTTATGATAAATTTCTCGCTTTCCGACCTCATCGGCGTCGGCGCGTCGGTGCCGATCTCGATCGCTCTCGGTCAGGATGACAAGGAAACGGCAAACAACGTCTTTTCCTGCTCGGTCGTGATGATACTGATCGCATCGGTGATTATGGGCACAATTATGGTCTTTGCCGCCGAGCCGCTTTCAAGACTTATGGGCGCGGACGGTGAACTGCTTGATACCTCGGTCAGATACCTGCGCACCTGCGCGCTTCTCGGCCCGCTTGCGACCATCTTTTTTGCAATGGATAACTACCTCCGCATCAGCGGATACGTCAAAACGAGCATGGCGATCAACATCGGATCGAACCTTTTGACTCTTGTGCTTCTCACCTTCTTCCTTCTCGGACTCAAGATGGACGTTGTCGGCTCGGCACTTGCGGTCTCGCTTTCGATGTGCGTTTGCTCTGTCGTTGCAATGATCCCGTTCTTGCGCGGAAAAACGCTGCTTCGATTCACAAAACCGCATTTTCATCTTTCAATGTTCAAGCAGATCGCGGCTTGCGGCTCGCCCGTCTTTCTCAACAACGTCGCGGGCAGAGTTACCTCGATCCTTATGAACATCTCGCTGATGACTCTCGGAGTTATCGAATTCGGCGAGGGCGGCGGAACGACTGCGGTTGCGGTCTATGCCGTTTTGATGTACGCTTCCGACCTCTGCTGGCCGCTGCTTTACGGCGTCAGCGACTCGCTCTCGCCCGCCATCGGATTCAACTGGGGCGCAGCGAATTATGACAGAGTCAAAAAGATCGTCCGCTGCGGATTCATCGGAACCGCCGTAATCGGCTTTGTTTCGACCTCGATCCTCTTTTTCTTCCCCGGCACGATCGCCTCGCTATTCGTCGATGCCGAGGAGATCCGCCTTCTTGAGGTCTCGACCCGCGCGATCAGACTTTTCTGCCTCGCATATATCTTCCGCTGGGTCGGCGTTATGACGCAAAGTTACCTCTCCGCCATCGAAAAGCCCGCGCTCGCAACAATTATGTCGGTGTCGATCGCGCTTATTTTCCCCGTTTTGATGCTCGGCGCGCTTTGGGGACTCGGACTTGACGGAATCTGGCTCAACTTCTTCGGCGCGAATGCTCTGCTTGCCGTCCTTTCCGTGATAATGCTCAACATCGTCGGCAAGGAGATAAAGAAAAAACAATCGGCTCAGGGAAAATAATCACATATACCCATATCTTTGCATAAACTGTCTGTAGTATCACAGAAAGGAATGAAAGATATGGGTATAATTTTTACAAACAAAGAGCTTAGCACAGGTAGCATCGCTTGCGGCGGCAGCTTCGACATTACTCTGACATTGACTGCAGAGCCGAACTTCATTGACGATCCCGATAATCCCGGCACAGAGATCCCCGTGGCTGGCGCGACGAATATTGTCGTCAGCGATACGGTCTCGCCCTGTTTCCGCATAACGGGTCTTTCCTCGCCCACAAGGGGCACCGCGACGCTGAGCAATTCGAACAACGTCGTCTGGACGATAGATTCGCTTGCAGAAACGGCGACCGAGACAGCGACTCTTGCGTTTACCGTTCAGCATATCGGACCTTGCTCGGGCACGGTTGAGGTCAACGAAAGCACGAGCTACGACGATGCCGACGGCGGCACCGCGACCTTCCCCTCGCCGACAATCACGGTCGATTGCGGCATCAATTACTGCGAGGGCAGATGCGCCGAGCCCGTCGATTTCACCGCCTCGGGCTGTACCGACAGTATCGAATTCGATGCGGGCGACATTTGCATTGAAGGCTTTGGCAGGATCGTGCGCGTGAGCGCAGTCCTTCGCGAGGTCTGCCCCGGCAGAAGAGTCGCACTTGCCGTGATTCTCAACGAGGTCGATGACGAGGGCAACGAGCTCGGCAGAGGTATGAAGGTGCTGACAGTCCCCGCGTTTACGGGCGAGGTCTGCCGTGACGTCAACATCAATTGCGTCACATTCGTCATCCCCGAGCTGCCCGACACTCCTCTTCCTCCTTGCGCCGACCGTATCTATCGCGCACGTTTTATTGCCAACTATATAGATACCGACTTCACCCCCTGCTGTCCGGATGAGGCAACTCCTTGAGAGGAGTTGCGGTGAAGTATTCCGCCTTTGGCAAAATGTGAAATTTTTGCTTCGCAAAAGTGAAATTTGCGCTGTGCGCGAGTGAAGTATTTCGCCGTTGGCGAAATGTTAAGGAAGAAATTTGCTGAAGCAAATTTCAATTTTATAAAAATGCGAGCTGAGTCATCAACTTTGACTCAGCTTCGCTTGTAAAAAACGGAATAAATATACGTTGGAGTAATTTGTGCTATAATATAATTGCGCGTTCTCCTTTCACCGCTTCCGCGGTCCCCCTTCCTCCCGGAGGAAGGCTAAGGGTTTGTGCGAAATTCATAGTTTCTGCAGCGATTTTTGCCCACTTTGAAATTTTGAAACCAAAGAGGAATATTTTATTTGAATCAATTTGCGCTCTTAACAGAGTTCTTGCAAATTTTATCAATAAAATATTCCTCTTTGGCTGTTTATAGGTTAAGCTAAAACGATATTCGCCGAATTAACTAACGAGTTCGTGCTATCCAATTAGCCTTCCTCCGGTGAGGAACTACCTGCGTTCCGCAGCTTGGGACCGCGGAAGCGGTGAAAGGAGAACGCGCAATTAAATTAAATTGCAAGCTTCGGATAGAGTAAATGACTTAACCTATCGGTTCTCATTTCTTCAGTTTTGCAAGATCGTTCTTGCGGATCTCGACACGTCTTACCTTGCCGCTGATGGTCTTGGGAAGTTCGTCTACGAATTCGACGATTCTGGGGTACTTATAGGGAGCGGTGTGGGTCTTGACGTAACCCTGGATCTCCTACTTGAGAGCGTCGGTGCCCTCGGTGCCCTTTACAAGGACGATCGTTGCCTTGACGAGCTGCCCGCGTACCTCATCGGGAACGGGAGTGACCGCACATTCAAGAACGTAGGGAAGCTCCATGATGACGCTTTCGATCTCGA
>JAZQJB010000075.1:0-4400 GCA_045541375.1 Eubacteriales bacterium
GGTTTCTTCGCTGCCGGGGGTGGTTTCGACTACCGGTGGGTCCGGGGGCTGCGATATCCTCATCGCAAGGGGGATGACGGTGCAGGCGATCAGAGCGATGCAAGCCGCCGATACAGTCCATCTCATAGCGCTTTTTGTGACTGTTCTTCTCTTTCTTAATTTTTCTTTTATTTCAAAATACCTTTCAATCAGCCCCGAGTCAAGTTCTTCAAGGGCGTCGATCAATATTTCTCGGTTCATATATATACCCCATTTCTTTCAAGGTGTTCGCGCAAACCCTCCTTGATCTTTTCAAGCTCACGGTAGACCGTCGCAATGCCCACGGAAAGCTCGTCCGCAAGGCTTTGCGGCGTTTGAGCCATATAATACTTGCCGATAAAGATATACTGCCGCCGCTCGGGCAGTGACTTCACGTAGCCGTTTATAAGCTCCGCAAGTTCACGCGCGCCTTGCTCGTCGGTGTTATCGGGCAGTGTTGCCGCAAGCTCCTCTATCGATTCGGTAAACTCGGAGGGAATACGCTTCTTTGCGTTTTTTTCTTTATATTTGTTGATCGCGATCCTTTTGATTATCTGCGTTAAGTACGCGGGAAATTTTTGCGGTCGCTCGGGCGGGATCGCGTTCCAAACGCCGAGATATGTATCGTTCTTGCATTCCTCGCAATCAAGACCATCGTGCAAAATGTTATATGCGATGCGGTAAAGCATTGCGCCGTAAACCTCATCCGTCACACGTATTGCACTCTCGTCACGCAGAAAATATAGCTCGATTATCCGCTCATCGCTTATCTTCTCTTTGCGTTTCATTGTTCCTCCCTTCACAGTCTAAAAGCGCTTTCACTTATATTTGTCAAGTTTTTCTTGAATATTTATCATAATTTTGAAAAAATCCGCGCTAAAGCGCGGATTTTTTATCAATACTCTTTGCGTCCGTCAAAAGCACACGCCAACGTATGCGCATCCGCAAACTCCAACTCACCGCCAACGGGGATGCCGTTTGCGATTCTTGTGACCTTGATGCCCGCGGGCTTCAAAAGACGGGAAATATACATCGCGGTCGCCTCGCCCTCGGTGGTGGGGTTGGTGGCGATGATAACCTCTTTTATGTCCTCGGATGCCACTCTCTCGATAAGCTCGCGGAGCTTGATGTCGTCGGGAGTGATGTTCTGCATCGGCGAGAGCATGCCGTGGAGCACGTGGTAAACGCCGCCGTACTCGCGCACCTTCTCGATCGCCATCAGCGAACGGGTGTCTGCAACGACGCAGATCGTTGAGCGGTCGCGGGTGGTGTCCGAGCAGATCGGGCAGACCTCGAGGTCGGTCAGATTCTGACAAACGGGACAGCAATGGATGTTTCTCTTGGCTTCAAGAATAGCCTCGGCGAATCGCTCCGCCTCCGCATCGGTCATATCAACGACCGAAAAGGCAAGACGCATCGCCGTGCGCTTGCCGACTCCGCCGAGCTTGCCGAATTGCTCGGCAAGAAGCTCAAGCGACTTTATGCTTTCGGACATGATCAGAACGCTCCGTCGGGAATGCCGTATTTAGCGGCAAGTGCCGACATCTCGCTTGCGGACGCATCCTGCACTCTCTTGATACCCTCGTTGACAGCCGCAACGATGATGTCCTCGAGAGTTTCGGGATCGTCGGGATCGATGATCTCGGGCTCGATCTTGATCTCGGTCACGCGAAGGCTGCCGTCGATCTTGAGATTGACTGCTCCGCCGCCTGCCGCAACGTCGTATTCGCGGGATTCAAGATCAGCCGCGAGAGCTTCTCTCTCCTCCTGGAACTTCTGTACCTGGCGCATCATAGCGTCCATATTCTGGGGTCCGCCCCCTACTCCCTTTGGAAGTCTGACTTTCATTGTTTATATACCTTCCTTAATATAAATATGTCTTAATTGTTTTCCTCGGCGAGCTCAGCCAGCTCGTCGGCGAGTATTTTTGCATCACTCGGAGCCTCGCCCTTTTTGACGAGCTCAAAGATGATGCTCTTTTCGTCTATCGGTCTGTCAAGCGCGACCGAAGCCGCGGAGCAGAACGCGCGGAATTTATCGGGAAGCGAGAGCATCGTTTTGGTCAGCGACTGCGAATAGCAGATGACGATGCGGTCGTTTTCGTCGAAATATGCGTTTTCGGTCTTGAGAAGCGCGCTTATCATCGGCGCGGTGGACTCGAAGGAGTCAAGTATCTCCGCCCATTGTCTGATCTGACGAAGCACGCGCTCCTTTTTCGGCGCGGGTGCAACGGATACGGGCGCGGGTCTCGGCTCGGCTCTCTTCACGGGAGCGGGAGACGGAGCGGGCGCGGGCTTGGGAGCCTGTTTCTTGACAGGCACGGCATCCGCGGGCACGTAGGGCACGAAATCGTCATCCGCCGGCGGAATATCGTATTCCGCAAATGGAGGCGGCTCGCCGAAATCGTCGAATACGGGTTCGGGTTGCTGGGGCGCAGGTGCAGGCGCGGCGGGAATGCCCATCGCGATCTTTGCTTCAAGTGCCGAGATCCTTGCAAGAAGTGCCTCGGGTGTTGTTCCGAGCTTTTCGTCGGCAAGGCGAACGAGAGTCAGCTCGGCAACCGTTCTTCTCGAAGCGCCGGGGCGCTGCATCGAGGAATAAGCATCGTCAAGCAGACGGCAATGATATGAAAGCATCTCGCGCGAAAATGCAGCCGCATCGGCGGCAAGGCGCTCGGTCTCGCTGTCGGTAAGATCAAGATATTTTGATGCGGACGCGCGCGCCGTCTTCATGACGAGCATATCGCGGTAATACTCGATAAGCTCCTGCCAGAAAACACCGAGGTCGGATGCCGAGGCATCGATCTCCGCGATTATCTCAAACAAGCGGGCGCAGTTTTTCGATGTGATGGCGCGGACGGGCTCGCTCATCGCCTCGCGTCCGCGAACACCGATGGTCTCGCTGACCGTTGCGGCGTTTACCTCGCGTCCCGCGGCGGCGCAGAGCTCGAAAAGGCTGATCGCGTCGCGCATTCCTCCCGTCGCAAGTCGCGCAAGCATCAGCGCGGCATCGTCGGTGAGGGTGATATTTTCTTCGCCCGCAATATATTTCAGTCTTGAAACGAGAACGGGGGTTGAAATTCTTCTGAAATCAAATCGCTGACAGCGCGAGATGACAGTCGCGGGGAGCTTTTGCATCTCGGTGGTCGCCAGGATGAAAACAACGTGCTCGGGCGGCTCCTCGAGGGTCTTGAGAAGCGCATTGAACGCCGAGGTGGTGAGCATATGGACCTCGTCAATGATGTAAACTCTCTTTTTGACGTTCGAGGGAGTATAAACGACCTCGTCGAGGATATTTCTGATATCATCGACCTTGTTGTTCGATGCCGCGTCCATCTCGAGGACGTCCGTCGTCGTGCCGTCAAGGATGGCACGGCAGGAGGGGCACTCGCCGCAAGGATTGCCGTTTTTCGGATTCTCGCAGTTTACGGCACGCGAAAGGATCTTCGCGCAGGTAGTCTTACCCGTTCCGCGCGAGCCGCAGAAAAGATAGGCATGGCAAAAAAGACCTCGCTCGGTCTCATATTTGAGAATATCGGTAATATGCTCCTGACCGCAGACCGAATCGAAGTCCATCGGTCGCCATTTACGATATAAAGCCTGATGCATGTGCTCGTTCCTCGCAAGTGTAAAGTGAAAAGTGGAAAGTGAAAAGATATGGTAATTTTTCGCCAAGGCGAAAAATATTTTCTATATCACTTGGTTTTATTTTTTGTATTACTGATTGATATCAAAATCGAGAGTAATTCTTTGACATCGGATTCTAAGCTGAAAAATTCTTTGTCTGACAAATATTCGGTGGCGTGTAAAAGGCGCATCCAATAATATGCTTCGTAGGCTTCTTTCAAAGCAATGGCAATCTTGGCATAAAAATCTGCTTTTGTTTGCCCCATTTGAGCTTCGCTGACATTCGCACCAATACTTGTTCCGCAGCGCATCAGCTGTTTTGACATAATATACTCGTGTTTATTTTCACGTATATAGTCATACAGCTTGACAATTCTTATGGCAAAGTTAATGCTTTTATCTTCAATAATCGCTCTTTTCATATCTAACCTCAAAAATGGAAATTTCCGAGCAAAGTGAGGAAATTCACATCAACTTTACACTTTTCACTTTCCACTTTTCACTTCTTATTTTGCAGCCAATAAAAATTGGCTGCAAAATAAGACCATACACCCCAAAATCGAACTTCACATTTGCGCGTTAGTCCCTTTCTCTGCTCGGGGCAGGCGTCCTCACGGCACATCGCACTAACTGCTTAATGCTGCTTGGTTCCCCACCTGACATGGTTCACAGCGCACGATTGCGCAAGACCCACCCTTCAACACACAGAAAGAGTCGCAGACCGCATCCGATCCGCCCTCAAAAGGGGAATGAACC
>JAZQJB010000076.1:0-3294 GCA_045541375.1 Eubacteriales bacterium
ACTCGAACCGAAAAGCGCATACGAGGTCGGTCAGCGCATGGCATCACCCCTCTTACAAATAATTATTGTTAATTATTCGTAAGTATCGGTGAGCTTATCCTCAATAGTATCCACCGAACCATCGGTTCCGTAGATCTCAACCGTGAAGACCGCGCGGTATGTGCCTGTATCCTCAATGGGAGTACCTCGCTCAATATAGCCGTTTACATCAGTCATAATTGCTGTCCATTCATCAACGGTTGACCAGAATACGCCGAGGAAGCGCTTTTGTATCTTCACTGTGATCGACGCATAGGAGAAGACAGAGCTTTTTGCATTGTACGAAACTATAGCATAAGCTTCTCCGTTTACAATGGAAAATCCACACGAGCAGTTGTTACAATTCGTGTAGCGCGGAGAAATGCCTTCTTCTGCACTTGCGAACAAAGGCAAGATGCTTGCGCAGATTATTGCTACAGTAATCAGAGCGACGAGTGTTTTTGTGATTTTTTTCATAGTTTTATACCATCCTTTCCGAAGAAACAGTGATTAAAAATTTTGAAATAATTTTGTTTCTTCACTTATATATACCTTTGTTTTTCGTTTTTTCTTCAAAAATATTTATTTTTTTAAAAAATTTTTCTCACTACAAAAAACTCAGGCAAAAATGATATAAAACTTGTTTTCCGTTACATTTATTTACATTATTTTTTGATTATGCATATTCCGTCAATAATTTCTTTCACTTCTTCATCATCGAAGATATTTTCGAAATATAGTGACATTGCATACTTTTCATCACTCCAAATATAGTAAGCTGTATCATCAACGATACGACGATATATAGTGTAATCGTTATGTACGATAACTGTTGTTTCTCCGTTCTCATTATCAATATAATAGTCGAATGAGCTTAATTCTTTTTGTTCAAAAATGATTTTTGTTGAATCTTCACTTTTCCACACATATCGTATTGATACAGGACTAATATTCGTTTCAACCAATTCATACCCATCCGGTACATAGGTCAACGTATAGTATTCATTTATGAACTCTTTGTTAAGTCCTTCGCTTTCTGCAAAGACTCCTCTGATATAGTCTTGGTATACTTCGGTAAAGAAATTACCGATCTTTTCTTTATACACGATTGCGGTGCAGCCGATAAGTAGGAGTGCCGCAGCGGTTATCAAGGCCGCAATAACTCTCCTTTTGACCTTGATTATATACACGGGGATTTGAAGCTTTGCACCGGATATTGTGCACATCCTTCTGTGATGCCAATATGAATATTGTGCGCTTTCTTCGCAGCACTTTTCAAGTTCTTCGCTATATTTCTCAGAAAGTGCTTGTATGAGCGCATTTTTAAGTGATTCTTTTGAATTATCCATTATTCATCCCCCATAAGTTTATTTCTGAGCTTTTTGATACCTCTGGCAATGCGGGTGTAGACCGTCTTTTGCGGTATGGAAAGCGCATCGGCGATTTCCTCAGGGCTCATTTCATCAACAAAACGCATCCACAGAACGGTGTTGTATTTTGCATCGAGCCGCTTGATCTCTTCCTTCGCCCTTACATACATTTCTTTTTCCCAAAATTCTTCAAGATAATTGCAATCTTCACAAATTGTTAACATTTCATCAAACTCTTCGGTCACGTGCGATTTTGAAAGGAACCGCTCTGCCTCATGCTCAACAATGGTGAACAAATATCCGCCTATCGCCGCTTCGGGCATAGTAAAGTCGATGCGATCAATAAACTTGACAACCCTATAGAATGCTTCTTGAACCACATCTTCGGCATTATTTATATAATTCTTGTCCCCGCGATACTTCAGAAGATACCTCGCATAGCGAAGCATCTTATCGTGATAATTATCAAAAAGCCAAACGATCTTCGCCAAACAGTCCTCATCCGAGAACATAAGTAAAAATAACAGCATTGCTTTGCCTTTCCCAGCCAATATATAGTATATTATAACATACCGAATATCTATTTGTCAATAAATAAAAAAGCCGACTCCGAAGAGTCGGCAATGCGTGTTAATGCCTCTTTCTGACGACCTCAAATGCTTCCTCGGCGATATCGACGGTTTCGGCGATGTCGGATTCGGTGAGGGCGGCGTTGATGAAGTGGTTGTGGTGGTTGGTGAAGAATACTCCCCTCTTGACGCACTCGGCGATCCACTCCTGATGTAGCATCAGAGTGGGGTCGTCGGCTATGCGGAGGTAGAAGAGCGAGGGCGCGCCCGTGACGCGGAGGTCAAATCCGTTGCGATTTGCGGCGGCGATGAGTCCCGATTTGAGCTTTTCGCCCTTTTCGATGAGAGTGCGCGGCATATCGAGCCGCTTCATCTTGTTTATGCAGGCAATTCCCGCGGCGAAGGGCACGGCGGAAAGCCAATAACTGCCCGTGTAAGACATTCCCGAAACGGTGTTTTTGAGGAAATTCTTGCCGCAGAGTGCGGAGACGTTATATCCGTTCGCAAGTGCCTTGCAGAAGCAGATGAGGTCTGCCTCGAAGCCGAAATAGTGGTCGGAGCCCGCGATGTCAAGGCGGAATCCCGCGCGGACGTCATCAACGACGAGGACGGTGCCGTTTTCGGTACACATTTTGCGAACTTCCTGCCAAAAGCCAGCGGCGGGCATGACGTTATCGGCAAAATTGCCGTGCATATAGGGCTGCGAAATGACAGCCGCGATCTGACCCTCGTTTTCCTTGAAGACCTTGCGCAAGCCGTCGAGGTCGTTCCAATCGACGTAGATATTGTGCATTACGTCCTCGGGGAGGACGCCCGAATAGTCGATCTTCTGCGTCCAGGGCGACACGCCGTGGTAATATCCCTTGAAAAAGACGATCTTTTTGCGGTGGGTATAGGCTCTCGCGGTCATAACGGCGAGGGTGGTGACGTCGTTTCCGTTCTTTGCGAAGAACGCCCAATCGGCGCTTGCGACGGTATCGACGAGGAGCTCGGCAAACTCGATCATTTTGGTCGAGGGCAGAGTCGTGCAGTCGCCAAGAGCTCTCTGCGCTGCCGCCGCGGCGTCAACGTCGGGGTCGTTGTAGCCGAGGACGTTCGGGCCGTAGGCGCACATATAGTCGATAAAGCGGTTGCCGTCCAGATCCCAGAAGTAGCTGCCCTGAGCCTTCTGGCTGTACTTGGGGTAGGCATCAATGGGAATGTGGCAGCCCTCCACAGGGCCCAGGTGGCCGTAGAGACCGGCGGGGATCACGTTCATGGCCCGGCGGAGCATGGCCATGCTCTTATCAAAGGTATAAATGGGATGCATTGCGCCGCTCCTTTCTTATGCCAGATAG